>CAIYTJ010000357.1 GCA_903929065.1 uncultured Bacteroidales bacterium
CATTATACACATAAGCATTACATCTGTCAATTCGTGACGAAGACCAAAACGGGACCGTTTATCCTCCGCTTTTGATAGCATTTCTATTAATGTCATACTGTTTTAAATTACAATTTGAACGCTAATATAATCATTTCAAAGAACTTTACAAAATAACTTAACAGCCCTGCCCTTTATAAGGGGACGAGCGCAGCGGAGGGGTTTCTTTAATTATAAAATTATATGCCTGGACAACTCAACTCATTACCCGAAATGAAACCGTTCCGCAGGAAGCTGCGGAAACATATGACACCTGCAGAAGTTTCGTTATGGATGATGATTAAAAACAGGCAGTTAGATGGAGAGCGTTTTCTCAGGCAGTTTAGTATTGGGCACTACGTAGTGGATTTCTATTGTCATAAACATAAGTTGTCTATTGAGTTAGATGGTGAAGGACATTTTACGGAAGAAGGGGAGGCTTATGATAAGAGGCGGACTGAGTTTTTGAACTCAATAGGAGTGAGGGTTTTGCGCTTCGAGAATTTTGAAATTTTTCAATATCCACAGAGAACACTGGATGAGATTCGGAAGTATTTGACTGAATAATATATTAAACCCTTCCTCCGCCAGCTGACGGATACTATGATATAGTGGTAGTACGACTTTAAGTCGTGCTACTACTATTTATTCTTCTACAAAAGAGGGACTGTTTATAAGAATCCCACCTTCACAACCTGAAGATGGGATTTTCGTATCTATTATAAATGATTTTTCAAAACAAATTAACCGGCGGATGATTGAAATTGGCTTTACACATTATTAAAGTAACAACAGCCAATGCAACAAATGCTGCCACAATAAGCACCTGAGTCCACGATACCCGTTGGATGGGTTGTTTGTCTTTTCGTTCACACACTTCGCCCGGGCAGTGCTGGGCTTTATCTTTGTAGAACCAATTGTAAAATATACAGCCTAAACAGATACCAAAGGCGGATTCAAAAAACAGGAATATCTGACAAATAAGGCAGATAATACCCGTTACAGGGCTTTTCGTGTTCATGATTACCAACAGTACCAACATGGTAACTGCCAGTACAAGACCGATAATCCATGCGAACTTTTTCGGAGCAGCGCCCACATATTCAGGTGTTTGTTTACTCACAATCATTCGGCCGATAATCAATGTCAGAGCGTATTTCGGGTTGATTAAAACCCTGACAATGAAATCCGACAGAAAGATCAGCACAAAATACTTGATCATTAAAAAATCGCCTGTATAGATTACCCGCTGTATGGCCATAAATACAAATAGAAAAAGTACTCCTGCTGCCGCTCTGATTTCGCGCTCATTTAATACCGGTATGCTGTAACCTTCTACTGTTTCTCCAAATTGTTTCATACGTTGTTTTGCTTTTAATTTTTTGATTGCAAAAGTAGTAATAATTTCAGATTTATACTTTAATACAAAAAAAATCACGGCCCCGCATTTGCGAAGCCGTGACAATAAATTATTTCGGTGTTAATCTTTTACAACCTGCATTTTTGTAACTACTCTTACCGGATATTCATCTCTTGCCGATTGAATCATATTACTGTTTGGAACATATTTCAATCCTTTGACAATTATCTTTTCTGCCATTGCTTTGTTTTTCTTACGGGCGAAATACCGGGCATATTCATAATAAGCATTTTCGATAGTATATCTCATTTCAGGTTTCTTAATTGGCAGTTTGAAATTGCTTTCAAATAAATCCATGTATTTTTCACCCTCAACTATGTTTTTACTGCTAAAAGCTTTCTTGGCTAGTTTCAGGTATATAAGGTTCTTGTGTTCGCTGATAATTAAGGATAGGTCTTCGTTATTCAATTCTTTATCATACGAATTAAGACTGTCAAGATAAGAAGCATTTACTTCTGTGCCATTAAGATCATTTTCAAGTCCGACTTCAAACAAGGATATAGCATCTTTGTGATTTGGCTTGAATTTCAACGCCTGACGTGCGAAACCGGCTGCACCGGTTAAATCGTATCTTTTGCTGTATGCCCGGGTCATATAATAATTAAAACCTATTTCCTCCAGGATATCTTTGTTTGAAATCTCTGTTTTAAGCCGCTGGTAATAGGATTCAACATTTTTCGAACGGTCGGTGTACTGGAGGTTTTTAGCCAGCATGACATCAAATATTTTGGAAATCTGATTCACATTAGAAGGGTCAAGTTTGGCATATTGTGCCAGTAAATCCACATCCTCTATCTTGTTGAATTCGCATTTGTTTAATTTGTAAGCTAACGTGGTATATAACAGCGTTCTCACCTGCTGGTCGGGATAAAAATAACAGGCCTTTTGAGCTAACTCATATGATTTATCAATATCCTGATCCACAGCTTTTGTCAGCGCCTTATTGTAGTATTGAAACCCCGGAAGATTGCTCATTTTTACTTCATGTAATTCATTAAATTTAGTAGCAAAAATTTCTTCAACTGATTTACTTTTATAATCTTCCTCACTGATTAACTTCGATTTCCTCAGATTGCTTACATATTGTTCCTTGAAATCACCGTTGAAAATGCTGTTCTCAAAAGCAGGGTTTGTGGTTTCAATTACGATTGAATTGTTTCCCGGGTTGGCTATCAGGTAGATATGAGACTTGGAAGCCATTACCTTATAAGGTATCTTTAGCTGATCAAAAACCAAAGAGAATAGCAGGGAAGCGGTTACACAATTATAAGTGCCTTCCTTGAAAATCAACGGAAAGTATTCATTTTCATTATACTTTTTCAGGAACTGACTGTGAACCGTAGAGTAGACCATCCTGATTTTTCATTCGGTACTTTTTGTTTCAACTTTCTGCTTGTAGAGTTCGGCAAATACTTTATTGAAGATGAATCTGTAGCCGGTTGCCATTTCCTTAGTCATGTTCTCATCAATGGCCAGAAATAAATTGAAGGTATCTTTCTTGTTCAGAATATAGCTATTTAAAGCTTCTTTTTCAAATTCCGAATGATACTTTATTGTTGAAAGTGATACCAGTGAGTCTGTTTGGATTTGTGAATAGGAATAAAAAGGGAGTGACAGAATAACAGCAATAACGGCAATGGTGAGTTTTTTCATATTATTTCCTTTTATATTTTGAGAATGCAAATATAAAATATTTATCTTAAACATTAACGTGAATCGATAATTATTTTGGTTCCTTATTCAATCATCTTCTCCGGTAGTAAACGGATTTCAGGTTTACTTTAAAAACAAATAAACAACCGCAAGAAAAAAGTGGGAGTACTACTTTAAGTAGCGCCCCCACTAATATTATCTCTGCCAATTGCTTACTGAATAGTCACCTTTTTCAGTTCATTGTTGGCATTAAATACCGGGAAATACATCAACTCAGCTTTGGCTGGATTCAGTGTGTATCTCCCATTGAAACGCGGCAGTAGATTAATTTCGAATGTGTAATCACCTTTCCGCAGTTTTTGACAGTATATGTTCGTCACGTTTTTAAAATACTCGCGATGAACTTCGTTGCGGTAAAACTGTCCTTTTTCTCCGTATGAACAACCTGCAGGAATAGGTATGTAGAGCATAACATAATCAGCATCGTTTTTTACTTTCAGATTTACCACCAGTTTTACCGGTTTACCTGCTTTCAACGTATTGTTCCCTGCATCTTCAAAATGAGTATCAATAATGAAGTCGCTGTTTTTAGCTTTTGGTTTTTTGTTCAGGAAATGCTGATAAGTCGTCACATACACCGGATCGTTACCTGATTTGTTGATTGTGATTTTCTGTTCCGGTTTCAGCTTCATCTCAAAAGGGAATTCTTTTACCGTTTGGTTGATATCGCCGGTTATTTTCAAAGTAGATTTTTGCCATTTCCCTTTATTGGTCAGTATGTCGGGCAAAATGGTTTCCAGTATCTGAGCCGATTCATACGTATTCCACCAGCAATAACTTTGTTTTTTCTCCATAAAGTAACGGCGTATGGCTGCCAGCATTTCAGGATTTTCTTTCTTTTCGTTTCGGATAATCCGGTATGCTATCAGTGTGTTGTTGATATCGTTGCTCATCAGGCTCGATTTCGATTTTTCATCACGGAAGAATACATTTCCAAGCATGGTTTTCTGACGGATAACATTTAAAGTATCCGAGCTGTAAGGCAGCATACATTGTTGTTTCAGTTCAATCAGGTTTAGTACATCGGTTATTGATTTTTTCCGGTACTCATCTAACCGGCTGATATAACGCGGATAATCAATTACGGAATTATACGTCCTGAGAATTCTCAACAGATTAAGATTCTTCTCAAAGTTGCTTTCAGATACCGGCTGCATAAGTTCCGGCACGATTTGTTTAGCCAGATTTGTTGCGTCAATATCAACTTTGAAGCCTTGTTTGGTAGCTTCTGACAGTGCCTGCAAGATATGAACACTGAATTCGTAATGTGTATCCGATTCTTTCCACCAGCCCCACAATCCGTCCGGACGGCGGTTTTTCATTAGAAGCCGGATAAGTCTCTCGATTTCACTTTTATTATTGACCTTCTTTCCGGTGTATTTTGCAATGGTTTGTTCGGCTAACAGGGCTTTGAGTTTCGACGCAATCTGCTCGTTGCAATAATACAGGTAATGCATTATATGGCCAATCTCTTCGTTGAAAATACTCAGGTAGTCGGCATGGGCATAAAGGGTTACGGAGCTGTTGGTTTTATCGAATGTGGGGGTAAGGGTCGTGTCTTTGTCCATTACATAGAAACTGCCTTTGGTTTCTTCCATTCCAATCGGATAAACAGGTACCTTGCGTTGTTCTCCATCCAGATAGCCATCATCCTTTGTAAGTGTATAGCGCAGCGACAACGTATCCGATGGTGCAACCACCATCAGGGTATCCAAGCTTGAATTGACACATTCGTGCAACCTGGTTAACACATTTTTATTATTCACATCGAAGCTTGTTTTTATCATCACCGAATCGGGTAAATAATTCAGGGACTTGCCGACGATGTTAGCACTGTCATTTTCAACCATAAAGTTAGGAACAGCCAGTTGTGCCATAAGGGGTTTGTACGACTTAATATTTCCTGAAGTCTGACCGGTTTGCTTCTTATCGTTCATGGCAAGTACCCAGGTCTGCCAACTGGTTACATCATCGGGGAAAGTAACCGGGAATGATGCTTTCCCTTGTTTATTGGTTGTCAATCGTGGTTGCCAGAATGCATAATCGGAAAAGTTTTTGCGAATGGTATTGGCATTCGAGGCAGCATCCAGAAAACTCTGATCGAAATCGGCGCCTTTTCCTTTTTTGCTAAGTTCAGTCTTTAGTTTATCACCCGTTTTGGTGGTGATTATGATTACACCGTCTGCTGCACTTGCACCATATACAGCAGTAGCTTCAGCATCTTTCAGCACATCAAGACTCTCAATCGATGCAGGGTCAATCTTACTTATATCACCTGTAAACACTTTTCCATCTATAATAACTAACGGTGTTTTTTTAAAGTTTATAGTAGAAGCTCCACGTATGCTGATGGATGTTCCTCCGCCCGGAGTATAAGAAATTCCTGCTGCTTTTCCTGAAAGTGCATCGGTAGACGTTATACCTGCACTATATCCATTGACAGTAGCTACCGAACCGGTCAGGTCTGATTTTCTTGTTGTGCCATAACCAATAACTACAATTTCATCCAATGCTTGTGAATTTTCCTCAAGTCCCACACTGGTGGTTACTGATGTGTTCAGATCAACTTCTGCCGGATTATAACCAATATATTTGATTTCTAAAATGTGTCTGTTCCTGGGAACCCGGATGGTGTATATTCCTTCCACGTTGGTTATTGATCCGATATTTGTTCCTTTCACAACAATATTTGCTCCGATAACAGGTTCTCCGGTTTTTATTTCATATACTTTTCCGGTAATAGTTTCGGTTTCGCCTGTATAAGGAAATTGATTCATATACTGATCGCGAATTGCATCAATCACCGGTTTATTGGTATAGTCATACAATGATGCAACTACCGAACCTGTCTTTTTTTCTATCAGTTTGCTCAGTTTAAAGCTTATCGAATCATTACTTAACTGACTCTGATTTATACGGATAAAGTTAGTTCCATTAGGTTTCAAATCAAGGTAAGGACTGACAATATAATAACCTCCGCGATAGTACGAGATCAGTTTATAATACCCGGGTTTTAATTCATGCAACGTTCTTTCATATCCGGGATAAATGTGCAATAAATCATTATCCGAATAATTCATCAGCAAGAGGTTAAGTGGCTCTTTTTGCAGATTGTTCTTGTCTTTTTCATATTCTATCTGAAGCTTGCAGTATCCATTGTCTGTATTAGTAGGGTTGCCGTAATAAATATGGCTGTTTCGTTCACTTTCAAGGTATGCATCCAATTTCTTTTGAAGCTGCCACATGGTGCAAACAGAATCATTCAGGCGTTTTTCATCCCCGTACCGGTCTAATTTATTATTAAGTTCATTGTTGAAAATGCCTCTTTCACGCATCTTGATAATGCCAGGGGCGAAATCATACTCAAAACCAGGTTCGTGTTCAAATTTGTGCGTATAACCATTCAGTACTCCTACAGTAACTGTTCCTGATACAGGTGCTGCAATACAACGCAGAAAATTATTCTGACTGAGTTGTTGAACATTATTATCATTAATCAGATATGCAACGTTTTTCCCAAAGTTATTCCGGTAAGGGAAAATATATTTTTCAAGGTATATTTTCTCTTGCATGGAGAATCTGTCTTTCACAATTGAAGAGCCTACATTCTCGGCATACAGTCTTTCGTTCAGACTCAGAAACGTTTTATAGCCGGCTTTGAAATAAACATCATTCAGGGCAATCTCACGTGTTGAAGTACGCAACCGGATTTGATGTGCGCCGGAATCCACCCGGAATGAATAGGGTTGGTTGTTTGTAGACCAGTTAAAATAAACAGGCTTATTATCTACATAAATCACGTGAATACGAATGAAATTTCCTTTATTGTCTAACACAAAAGGAGCAAACTGAGTTATTCCGGTCGCCGTTTTGATTTGGTGCCGATACACCTTTTTTTCGGGGTAAATGAACTTGTAATATTCAATGGAATCAATTCCGGCAACTGCTTTCCATATATCATAGTTCAGATTCAGAGTTGTTTCATCTTGATTATCATTTCTTTCTTTAATATTGAAATTATTGATAAGTTCTTTATTTGGAATTTGTTTGTTGAAGTCAGGTAGATACGGAGCGTTATAATTGAATTTTTTAGTCATAGAAAAGGCTGTCAGGTCGACACCTTCCACCGGTTTTCCTCCCTGATCGGTTATGGTTATGTTAATGTTGCTTTTCTGACCCGGGTATACTAACCGTGGTTGTTGTACGGCGATATTAAGCTTTTTGTCCTGAAAAGGTATCCGAAAGAATTCTGTCTTGATTTTACCTGCCCACATATAACGTAATGAAATATAGTAATTTTGCAGACTGTGTTCTCCGACTTTGTAGGAAAGCGCTTCACCCGAACCTCTGGTCTTTTCGCAATTATGCCTGTAGATATTATAAGTAAAGTGCAGTTTCCGGGGGTTAGCAATTTCTATAAAAACCGAATCCTTGGTGCGCTGCGACATGCATTGAAGCATCGACGATTCGTTTTCCATTTCAAAATAAGCCTTTAAGCTGTCGGTAACCGCTGTATAAGATTTATAAAACACATTCAGTGGTATTTTGCAGGGAGTCATGCCCTTGAATTGATTCGTTCGGTTGTCAAAATAATCGGTTGAATAAATGATTACATTCCGGGGTTTCTTTACGCCGGTTTCATTATAAACGAATTCGATAGAATCCTTTTCAACATTCATATCGAAATAATTTCGTTGATAATAATAGTTTATAACTGTATTCTGGTCGAAACTTTTATTGTCTGAAGTCAACATACGGACATTTACAATATACATCATATTTACTTTCGGGAAGACTGAATCCGGTATTTCAATTTCAGTTTCACCGGTTGGCTTCAGTACCATTTCTTTTTTCCACAACGTATCCGGAACAAAAGTCTGAATATCATAATGCTTTTCAACATTATTGGTTTTTAATACGATTTCAAGTCTGGCATCCTGTAGGTTGAGGTCATTCTCATCCGTGCCTTTGGCAAAAATGCTGAATTTCTTTCCTTTAAATTGTACAACAGATTCATTGCGCAGGGTTAGTTTGGTGCTTTTCAATTCGTAATCTTCATACCTGAAGCTATAACTCATGTAATTTTCACCATTTTTATCTTCAAAGTCTAAAGAATAATAATTATCCAGTTTTAATCCCAATGAATCGTGCAAAAAGAACTTAAATTCATAACCGCCCTTACCATAAGGTTTTATTGTCGCTAGTTTAATTGTTTTCGTTCCGTTGTAAATCGTTGCATAAACGTTATCTGTAAGAGGTTTACCGCTTTTATCCACAATAAATGCTTTTACTTTTACAGTATCACCGGGCAGGTATTTAGGTTTGTTGAATACCATATAACCTTTATAGTTTTGTCTGTGAGAATAATTACTATAGGTATCAGGATCAGTAATACTTCTCCACATTCTCACAAAGAAATTTTGTATTCTCCAGATTATCCCCTGGGATCTGCCTCTAATAATAGATCTGATTCCATCGACCGGCACGCTGATCACATAACTTACAGGAATCCATACATATTTCAATGGTGCTGAAGACAGAACTTTTCGGGTTGTTCGTAACAAGGCAGGATTGTTGATTTTCCGGTTAAGCTGTAGAAAAGCTGTGTTTCCATTACTGGTAACTGTAAGGATTCCTTTGTAGTTGGATTTAAATACTACATAACATTGTGTTTTTTTGTCGAACAAGAGTCGTCTGCACCCAATCTTCACAGAGGCATCAACAATTATTTTTCCAGTCAGACTGTAGATTTGAACGTACAGGTCGGTATTGTTATTCAGAATCTTTACATCAAAATCAGGGATATACGTATAATAAACCTGTTGCCTGTTTTTCAATGAGTAAGTTTTGAGATAATGTCCCGGAGCCAGTTTTTTGGAATAGGTGCTGTCGGTTGGATAAGAATCTACCAGCGTATGAAAATAGGTAGAATCAACAGCGGAAACATCCTTTTTTGATATTTTAAGAGCTTCTTTGTCCGAAAGTTTATAAATATAGGTTTTGTAGCTGGTATGACGACTTGAAATCAGGTTAGCAGAAAAGCAAGAACCGATATAAACCAATACCATAATTACTAAATAGATTCTTCGTTTGATCATGTGTTGAAGTATTACATTTGAGGTTTTAAATTAATATTGCAAAACTACAAAAAATATGTTGATTCTTAAAAATCATATTGATTATTATTTAATGACTTTGGATGGAGAGACCTATCAGCTAAAGTAGTAGTATACGTCAAATTCCTTTATAATCAGCATTTTTTTTATGAAATCCAAAAGAAACTCTGTCATTTGAAAAATTAATTGTAATTTCGTTGTCTGTAATTCATTATTTTTATTTTTCGGTTAAGGGTTACAATACATTCGGATAAACGTACTCATTAAATCAATAAATACTGTCATGAAAACACTTCAGTCCATTACCCGGCTTTTATTTATTTCACTTTTCTTTGCAATTTGTGGCTTTAATGCGGTTAATGCTCAATCAGCATATGTTCCTCCAACTCTACCGACTATCCCGGATAAATCATTCAATATCAAAGATTATGGGGCGATTAACGATATTGTAACTGATAATACCAAAGCCATTCAGGATGCTATCAATGCTGCTGCCAATGCGGGTGGAGGCAAGGTGATTATTCCTGGTGGGATTTATTTGTGCGGTCCTATTCAGTTTGCGAATAACCTCAATCTTCAATTGGATGCCGGTGCCATTCTCATGATGTTGCCGATAAACAGATATCCGGGTGGTACAGCTGAAGGCAGGAATTTTATTTCCGGAACAAACCTACATGATATAGTATTAAGTGGAAAAGGAACGATTGATGGACAGGGTAGCCCCTGGTGGCCTTTTGCCAAAACAAAAAATACCGAACGTCCCAGAATGATAGCTTTCAGGGATTGCAACCGGGTGTTGATTGAAGGAGTAAAATTGATGAACTCGCCTAAGTTCCATATTACAGTGGGCGGTAAATCAACCAATGTAACGGTGCGCGATGTGATAATTCGTGCCCCGTCATCCACTGATCCTGTGAATCCAAGTCATAATACCGATGCTTGTGATGTGAGTGCATCAAAAGTTTTAATTCAACGTTGTGACGTGAGTGTTGGCGATGATGACTTTACGTGTGGCGGCAATACTTCGGATGTTTTGATAACCGATTGTACATATGGTTACGGTCATGGTGTATCAATAGGCAGTCCAACCAGAGGCGGCGTGAAAAATCTAACTGTTCAGAATTGTACTTTCATTAATACTGAATGCGGTATTCGTATTAAATCCGATCGCGATCGGGGCGGAGTGCTGGAAAATATAACTTACCGGAATCTGAAAATGACTAATGTAGGCATGCCTATTCTGATCTATGCTGCCTATAATGCAAAAGACCGTCAATACAGAAATCTGCAAAAAATAACACCGGAAATAGCCGAATCCTATCCTTTGGCACCCATAACCGATACAACGCCAATTTATCGTAATATTTCATTTATTGATATTTCTGCTACGGTTGAAAAAGGAAACCGTGCCGGTTTAATTTGGGGATTACCGGAAGCTGCTGTATCCAATATACTTTTTCAAAACGTCAATATTGATGCTGAAAATCCTTTTGGAATTTTCTTTGCTAATGACGTTAAACTCGTGAACTGCAAGATTACAACCAGTTGGGGTAAAAATAAACTGGCACTTACCAATGCAAAAGTGACTATTGATGGAAAAGAAGTAAAATGAATAAATGTTTAACCGTTTTGACTCCAACTCGTTATATATCTATTTTGATACTAACTGTCCTGTTGTTCAGTTGCAGCACGGCACGACATATCGAGAACGAACAAAGCAGAGAGGTGCATAAGCAATTAGGACTGAATTATGACCGAAAAGATAATTTTGCCCTTTATAAAGAAGCAGCTTCATGGTTATATGTTCCGCATGTTGATGGGGGTTCGTCACGCAACGGAACGGACTGTTCTTTTTTGGTGTACAGCATTTATAAAACCGTCTATAATAAGACACTGGAAAGGAACTCATCTGCCATGCTTGAAAAAAACTGCAGAAGAATAGGCAGGCACAGGCTACGGGAAGGCGACCTGGTTTTTTTTAATACCGGCAGCCGCTTTGGTTCATACATTACCCATGTGGGCATTTACCTGAAAGAAAATAAATTTCTGCACGCATCTACTTTAAAAGGCGTTCATGTGAGCGACCTGGATGAAAATTACTACCGCAAAGCCTGGGTTTGCGGAGGCAGGGTCAAGTAATTAATCCGTTCAGCCTCTCTTCCATCATTTATTGGTGGAAAATGAAACCAAGCGTTTGTTATAAATTAAACTCCGAATTATTCTGAAGTTACCGGATCAATTATTACTGAAACTTTGCTGACAGAATTTGCCGGAAATCCGCCTTTCATTGCATGTTCGCGAACCATTTCTTCATTTGGTGCATTGTAAATACAATAGATTTTGTCCGTTGTAACATAACTATGAACCCATTGAATCTGTGGACCCATTTCCTTTATCACTCCACACGATGTTTGTGAAATTGCTTTCAATTCTTCAGTACTTAAATTCCCGGCTCCCGGGATTTCTCTTTCAATGACATACTTAGGCATAATATTAAGTTTTAGTTATTATTATATTGATTGCATTTAAACAAGAATCAAAGTTCTTTGTTCGATTGAACTTAAAAACTTATCTTCCTTTTTATTCGGCATTTGTATTTAAAATCCTGCAACTAATAACCTGGTCAATTATCTTATTTAAAACCTGAATAATCTAAGTTTTCCTGAAAGAATTATTTCTGTACCTTTGTGACTGAAAAGAATTCGGATTTTAAATAAAAACAAATGATTAGAAGACAAATGAAATTAGTTGCAATGGTAACACTCCTTGCCGGAACATTAGCAACTTATGCCCAGGACACTGATAAAACAACTATTTCAGCCATTTATCAAAATGCCCTGACCAGTTACGATTCATATAATAACCTGAAAGAATTGTGCTCGAAAGCACCTGGTAGGTTAGTTGGGTCAAAAGCATCGGAGAAAGCCATTCAGATTCTGAAAGCTCAGGTCGGAAAACTTAATCCGGATACAACTTATCTTCAGAGTTATATCACTCCTTCGTGGCGTTGTAAATCCAAAAGTCAGGCTATTGTTTATTATGGTTCCAAAAAGGAATCACTCAATGTGGTCAATCTTGGACTGTCGGTAAGTACGCCTGATAAAGGCATTACCGGAGAAATACTGGAAGTTCATACGTTGAATGCACTGGACAGCCTGGGAAGTAAAGCAGTTAAAGATAAAATTGTTTTCTTCAACCGGGCGATGGATAATTCGAAAACTACTACTTTCGAAGCATACGGCGGAGCAATTGACCAACGTGCAAACGGTGCGTCAAAAGCCGCTCAATTTGGGGCAGCTGGTGTTTTGGTTCGTTCATTGTCAACTGAACATTATGATTTTCCACACACGGGAGTTAGTCGTTACAAAGAAGGTGTAAAAAAGATTCCGAATATCTCCATTAGCACCAACGATGCCGATAAACTAAGCAGAATAAATAAGGAAAATACAGGTGTTAAAGTCTGGATAAAAAGCGATACCGAAACGATTGATTCAGCAGAAACTGCCAATTTAATTGCGGAAATGAAAGGCAGTCAACATCCTGAAAAAGTAATTGTTATCGGTGCTCATATGGATTCGTGGTTTAATGCTCCGGGTGCACATGATGATGGAGCTGGCTGCGAACAAATGATCGATGTTTTCCGAATTTTCAGGGAACTGAATATTAAGCCGGTCAATACCATTAGGCTGGTTTTGTTTATGGATGAAGAAATGTATCAGTCAGGTTCAAAAGTTTATGCTGATTTTGTAGGAAAGGAAAAGAAAGAACATATTGTTTCCATCGAATCAGATGCCGGCGGGCTTTTGCCGTTAGGTTTTGGGATCGATGCCGGAGATTCGGTTATCAATGCAATACAAAAGCTCACTTTGCCATTAATCGACTACGGAATCTATAAAACGGGAAAAGGATATGGTGGAGTAGACATTGCACCATTGAAACAATTTGGTATTCCCTTAATAGGACTCACTACGAATAGCCAGCGATATTTTGAATATCACCATTCGGCTAATGATACCGTTGAAAATGTTAGTCGGCGCGAAATGCAATTGGGCACTGCTGCCATTGCCAGTATGGTTTATTTAATCGACAAAAACGGAATAAAATAATCACAAATCAAGTATTTGAACATATCTATCTCATATGCGTTTAAACTGCAAAATACTATGCAACCCAACCAATTCCAATTGACCGATTTTCTGCCCACCACTAAAAAAGAACTCGAACTCCGTGGTTGGGATGAAGTGGATGTGGTGCTGTTCAGCGGTGATGCGTATGTGGATCATCCTTCGTTTGGTTCCGCTGTCATAGGTAGGCTGCTTGAAGCACAGGGTTTGCAGGTTGCCATTGTTCCGCAGCCAAACTGGCGCGACGATTTGCGCGATTTTAAGAAAATGGGGCATCCGCGTATGTTCTTCGCAATCTCCGCCGGCAACATGGATTCGATGGTAAATCATTATACAGCAAACAAACGCCTGCGTTCGGACGATGCTTATACACCGGATGGCAAAGCCGGTATGCGTCCTGATTATGCGACGATTACCTATGCGAATATCATAAAAAAACTATTTCCCGAAGTGCCTATCGTAATTGGCGGCATCGAGGCTTCGTTACGTCGCTTCACGCATTACGATTATTGGTCGGATAAACTGATGCCATCTATATTGGTGGATTCAAAAGCTGATATGCTGATATACGGAATGGGAGAGAAGCCCCTCACCGAACTGGTCAAGCAGCTTCGGGATGGCAAAAAGCTGAGTGAAATAAACGATATTCCGCAAACTTCTTTTTTGTCGAAGGAAATTCCACAACAGGATGGGTGGAAAGATATTGAATTGGTTTCGCATGAAATATGTCTGACGGACAAAAAGAAATACGCTTCCAATTTCAAACATATTGAGGAAGAATCGAATAAATACGAAGCGAACCGGCTGGTACAAAAAACTGGCAATCGATGGGTGGTGGTGAATCCGCCTTACGAACCGCTGACCGAAAAAGAACTGGATGCTTCATTTGATTTGCCCTATACCCGCGTTCCGCATCCGAAATATAAGGGCAAAACCATTCCTTCATACGAAATGATAAAGTTTTCGGTGAATCTGCATCGGGGTTGTTTCGGTGGCTGTGCATTCTGTACTATATCAGCGCATCAGGGAAAACATATTGTTTCGCGGTCTAAAGAATCAATTCTGAATGAAGTAAAACAAATCACGCGAATGGCTGATTTTAAAGGCTATCTGAGTGATTTGGGCGGACCGTCTGCAAATATGTATCGCATGAAAGGTATTGATATGGAAATC
>CAIYTJ010000358.1 GCA_903929065.1 uncultured Bacteroidales bacterium
CAATCATTTATTTTATAACAGAATAACTAAAGTTGAGTTTCGCTTTTTTTGTATTAAGAACTACTCGTGATGCGCCAATACCGTAAATGTAGTCATCAGCCGGAATAATTAAATTCATTCCATAATTTATGCTCTTCCCTGTTTGACGATACGTGTTTAATAAATGCTGAACATGTCTAACAATATTAAAAGAATATTGTCTATTTACCGGATCATAAGTGCCCCCATAATAATTTGCCGGATAGGTTTCAAAATAATCCTCAGAAAAAGCTATTCTTCCAATAGAATCTGAACTCTGAAGCCACAAATTGTTTGGTACTGTAAAAACAGCATCTTCCTTGCCATCAGCAAGTGTAAAGATTAATTGAGCACCAATAACTGCTATATCATGCTTTTCCCCTGTTTTTTTATCAAAAATCATACTATCAATATTTGGTATCAAAACACGTGTTTTTATCCCGGCATTTGACTGGACGTAACATTCATTATTTGATGAAGGTATTACATTCATATAAGGTTTTAAGGCAAGACTTGTTGTATGGCTATATTGATTAGTTGTAAGATCTGTTGGTGCAATTGGAAAAACAATTTTGGAAGCACCTCCACCGTAATAAACTGCAATACCGCTAACTAAAGAAGAGCGAGGATTTAAATAAACAATTGCTCCTTGCCCTGGATTTAGCCTCGAGTCAGGTGTTTGTGCTAAAATTGCTAACCCGTTTATATATGTTTGAAATGCAGCATCTGTTAAAAATGCACCTGTAGATTCAGCCCGCTGAAGTTTACTACAAAATGCAGGACTTAATTTAATTCGGATATGTGGTATTAATGTGAAAGAAATTCCTCCTATGGTTTCATAGAAACTATCCAGTAAATTAAATTTACCTGAGAAGTATCCAATTGGTGCAGGTAATACACGAGTTCCTGCACTCGAAATTTGATAACTCCGGTTTGAAAAATATCCTGAATCAGCATTGTTCACCGATTGCTCTTTTAATTCATAAACAGAAATATCCTGAGGAGTTGAAATATTTCCATAATAAGAAGTCGTTGAAACAAATCCTAATTGAAGCACAATCGAGTCAATAGCAACACCTCCAAAACCAAAACCGCTGGGAACACTAAATTGAGTATAGATATTAGATTTTGTCTTCCCGAAAATGGGGTCATTCATATCTCCCAACATAAAATAAGTTAATGATCTGGTTGGAACAGAATCATTTTTTGAACTAAATAAAATTATAGAAGAAGTATCCGTAGATATTGCATTAAAACCATTGCGAGTACCAATAAAATTTGCACCAATAGTGTTGGAGTTATCCTTTCTACAAGCAGTAAAGAGAGATAGAAAAACAAGAAACAGTGATAAATACTGCTTAGTTCTGTCTTTCGAGTAAGCTGTCATAAAGTTCGATATAGTCATTCACATATCCGTCACCATTTTTATGATCCATAAAGATTTTACCCTTTTGCTTTTTCATGAAACTTGAAACCTCTGGGTCAATATCTGAACTGCATTTTACTATCGCATCTGAATGAGCTATTCCCGATTTGTATAAAGCAGAGCATGAAGAATCATCTAAAGACGAAACTTGCTTGTTATCTAAAGAATTTAAGCTTGCTTTTTTAGCAAAGTCTTTTCCAAGTGTGGCTTCAAATTGATTTTCGAAAACGGAATACACAACTTTTGCATTACGAAAAACTGGTTCTCCTTTATAAATTGTTTTTAAATAAAGAGGAACAAGACTTGTCATCCATCCATGACAATGAATTATATCAGGCTGCCATCCAAGTTTTTTAACGGTTTCGAGTGCACCTTTACAAAAAAAGATAGTTCTTTCATCGTTGTCTGAATAAAATTCGTTGTTTTCGTTAGAATAAACAAACTTACGGTGGAAGTAATCTTCGTTATCAAGAAAATACACTTGCATTTTAGCTTCAGGTAATGACGCAACTTTAATTGTAAGCGGATTATCATTATCCTCAATTGTAATGTTTATTCCTGAAAGCCTAACTACCTCATGAAGTCGGTTACGTCTTTCATTAATACAACCAAAACGGGGCATTAAAACCCTTATTTCATTATCCTTTTCCTGAATCGCTTGTGGTAATCGCCTTGCTAATTCGCCAACACTGCTAACTTGTAGGTAAGGGGTCATTTCCGAAGAAATGAACAAAACTTTCTTTTTTGCCATAGAACTTGTGCTTAAAAAAGTATGCGAAGTTAGTTAAAAAGCTAAATTTTTCATTAATATTTGCCCATTATAATTACCTATATTTTATAACACACAGACAATTAACATTCTAACTTGAAATTATTTAAAGAAATAAATGCTCTTAAGAAGTTTTTGCATGATGAAAGACTAAGAGGCGTTACCCAAATTGGTTTTGTTCCAACTATGGGCGCTCTTCATGAAGGCCACTTATCTTTAATTAAAGCTTCAAAAAATCAGAATCAAATAACTGTGTGTAGCATATTTGTGAATCCAACTCAGTTTAATAATGCCGAAGACTTGGACAAATATCCCCGACCAATAGAAAACGATATTCAGTTTTTAGTTAATAATGAATGTGATGTGTTGTTTTTTCCAGAAGTGAAAGAAATGTATATAATAAA
>CAIYTJ010000359.1 GCA_903929065.1 uncultured Bacteroidales bacterium
AGCTATGATTTAAAAAGGGGGCCAAAAATATAACTTAAGTTTGAAATGGTCTCAATAGTATTGTTTAAGGTGGGTTAAATGAGGTCGATATCTGTGAAAATCTGAACTTTGGAATTTTTTTTACCAGAAGTGATACAAAAAAAGCACTGATTTTTTTCAGTGCTTTTTATAGACATACATATACTTAATTGTCTCTTTCAGTATTGTTTTTCTCAAAATTTGAATGTCAGACTTTATTCAATTGTATTAATCGACCCTTATAAGACTGCAAATAATTTCTTTTGGTAGTTTCGTCAAGGAAAGAAGCATTTATCATTTTCTCTACTGATAATGATTTTGATACCATTAGCTCCATAATAGTATTAAAAATCTTTTTACTAATACCCGCACTCTCAGCGAGTACGGCAAATTGTGCTTGTATTTTCCCTTGAGTCCTATTTTTGGGTAAAAGCCCGTCATCCAATGCAAAGTCTCTGTCTTCTACGTGAATGTGGCTATTTAAGAGATCGTAAGCAGGACTTAATCTATAATCTCCCATTGAAGTTTCAAGTATAGAAAAATTTTTAAAGTGAGCATCACCATTTGAAAACAGATAATTAAAAATGAGTATTTTCAACAGTTTAGGTGATTCTAATTTGTAAGTAGATAGATATTTCTGCATTACTTGAAATAAATCTAGATAATTACCCAAATATTTGTAATGTTCTCCATGTGTTTGTGGTGTTCTTCCAGCCAAGGATGCAAAATCATCCTGAGCAAGTTTTGTACCATCATCTTTTACATCGAAACGTTTAGTTATATAAGCAGGAGTTCCGTTTTTAAAGAATATCAATGCATTTTCGGCTGTCTCTATTCCATATATCTGACGGGCAATTTGCATGGTTAAATGCTCATTAGCAGGCATTTGATCTGGTTTTTTGCCAGCACTTGGAATTGGTTTTAGAATATATGTACCACGTTCACCGTCATTTATTAATCTTAACTTGTTTTTTTCAAGAATTACAGAGAATTTTTCCTGTACTCCTGAAATAGACAACCGTTTTCGGTTTTGTTCAAAAAGTTCATCTGTCTCAGGATTGGATGCTGGTGAATCGTACGGTAATATATGATAAACAGCTTTAGCTTGAAAAACTCTTTTCAAACATGTTTTACTATACGTTTTGAACCCGGCAGCCAGCGTACCTGGACAATATTTTATTTCAGGTAAACTCATTATTTTTCTATTTTTACTATTCTTACGGCACCTATCGAGTCATTTATAGCGGTGGTCATCAACAAGCCAAAATAATCCTCTTTATCAATTTTATTAAGCTTACATACCACTTGCTTATTTGAGCCTTCAGGTAGCATATTGTAAAAAAAAGGAAATAAAAATTCCGAATGAAACGGTTGTTCACTTTTAGGTAATGTAAGACTGATATTGGGTTTGTCTTTATCATTCAACCATTCATCAAGGTAGCAGAATGTAAATGAACCATTATCGTGTTGGGTTAAGATACCTGCATCCTCGTCTTTAAATAATACTTTTGCTTCTCTCATTTGTTAGCAGTTATGTTTTTGAGTGTCAGACTTACTTCCATTCCAAGTACATCGGCTAACTTTTGTAAAGTCAATAGTGTCGGATTTCCTTTTCCGCTTTCAAATTGCTTTAAGGTCCTTAACCCAACGCCCGATAATTCCGCTAAGGTCTCTTGTGTTACTTGTAATACTTCCCTTCGCTCTTTTATTGTTTTAATCAACTCTGTATAGTGCATCATACGGCTCTTTTTCTTGCAAAAGTACAATAAAATCTATTAATACCAATAAAAAGAGCACTAAACAGCACTTTATTGCGCCAATTAGTGCATTTTTAATTAAAACATACTATATAGTGCAGTATATTGCACTGTTTTGTGTCGTTTTAAAGGCAACATTTTTTTGTTATGGTGTGAACATCTACATATTTTCAATTGGTAATTAATAATATCTGGTTTTAGTTTCGAAAATTGTCAATACGAAGACTTAAGAGGATAAAATTTATTATTGATTTTCATCTTAGTACTTTGAGTTAATAAACGTCACAACATCATCCCAGTTCAAAACATTATTCCTGTCCAACTTTGATTTAGAGAATGCAGTTATCCAATCACCGCCAATAATATCTATTTCGTCTGTGTGGTCATAATCAAATTCTTCTGAATCTGGTGCATCAAACATATATAATGGTCGTCCAACCAAATCAGGTTCGTCAGTCTCACCAAAGCGAAGTGTATAAAATGAAGGTTCATCTGCCTCCTCTATACCATTATGTATTATATAAGTACCTGCATACTCTCCTTCTGGACAGTAATATTCCAGGCTAAAATATAGTTCAGTAAATTTATTTCCTAAAAAACGTATGAATTCTATGTTCGGGCTCCAGTGAGTTGTATAAGTTGCATACATTTCTGTTTTTGTATGAAGCAAACTTAGATAATTCATAAATCCATCGCAGCCCCAATTATTTATACACCAGTCTTCTGAGTTATCATATCCGTATATGTTTTGTAAATTCTTGAGCTGTTTTTCTTTTTCATTTTCTGTGAAGGTGTGTTCTTCAGCTTTCGACTGATGAACTTTTTCGGTTGATTCAAAGTCTTCAATTTCTTTTGGAATTGGCATTAAGGTTTCCATATCAAAATTTCTTTGTAAATCACTGCCAATGAAGTTATATAATTCGTTCATTGACTTTTCATCTCCGTGGATAATTAATTTGTTG
>CAIYTJ010000360.1 GCA_903929065.1 uncultured Bacteroidales bacterium
TATTTTTAAGTGATTAGTCGCTTAATTTCCCATCACACTTTCTTTTTCAAAAAAGTGGGACAAAGGTAGTTATATTTTTGGAAATTTGCAATATCAGTCTTGTAATTATTGATACATGCCTTTTTAGTATAAATTTCCTGAAAAGTACGCCTTCACAAAGGTCTTTTTCGTTACTTTTGTGCCATTATTCAACTGGAAAATTATGAATCAAACTATAGACCGCATGACATCTTTTATTGTGATGGATGTGTTGGAACGGGCAAATGAATTACAGCGCGAAGGTGTGGATGTTATCCATTTGGAAGTGGGTGAACCTGATTTTGATTTGCCGGAATGCATTGCTAATGCAGCCATTGATGCGCAAAAAAACGGAACGACCCATTACACACATTCGTTAGGTGATCCGCTTTTGCGCTCGGCAATCAGTGAGTTTTATAAATCGGAATATGGCGTAACGGTTGATCCGGATTGTATTTTGGTGACTTCGGGTTCATCTCCGGCAATTCTGATGACTTTGATGTTGCTTTGCGAGGCAGGCGATGAAGCTATCATGTCTAATCCTGGTTATCCATGTTATCGGAATTTTGCATTGGCTTGTCATGCCGAACCGGTTTGCGTTTCGCTTCATGCAGAATGTGATTTTCAGTATGATATTGATGAGATAAAAAAGAAAATCACCGAAAAAACACGAGCGATTTTTGTCAATTCGCCCATGAATCCTACCGGAACACTGGTTTCTGATAATGTATTCGAAGAATTGTCGGAACTGGATATTCCAATAATTTCTGACGAGATTTACCATGGATTGGTTTATGAAGGTAAAGCGCGATCAATTCTGGAATTTACGGACAAAGCTTTTGTAATCAATGGATTTTCCAAACGATTTGCTATGACCGGCTTGCGGCTTGGATATTTAATTGCACCGAAAGAATATATGCGAAAGTTGCAGATTTTGCAGCAAAATTTGTTTATTTGTGCTCCAAGTACGGCTCAGAAGGCCGGAATTGCTGCGTTGAAAGATTCAAAACCAGATGTGGATTTAATGCGTTCGGTTTACAATGAGCGACGGATTTATATTATTGAACGATTAAGAAAAATTGGATTTGTAATTCACACGGAACCTCATGGTGCTTTCTATGTCTTTTGTGATGCAAGTAAATTTACCAATAACTCTTATCGCTTTGCATTTGATGTTTTGGAAAAAGCTCATGTTGGTATAACTCCCGGAGTTGATTTTGGTACAAATGGCGAAGGTTTTGTGCGGTTTTCATATGCCAATTCCATCGAAAATATTCGAACAGCCATGGACAGATTGGAACAATATCTGATTAATCTGACCCAACAAACAGATTGATTGAAAGTTATAAAAAATAGAATTCGAAGAATGTTTTGAATTTTTTTAGCAATGCGGATAGTAATTCAAATAAATGTATTATATTTGCAGGCTCAAAAAAGCATAACAAAATTCAATTCACAATTTAAAGTTAGGGAGGAAACAAGCAATAGCTAAGCAATTGACCATCAGGCCTCAAAGAGGAAAAGTAAAAGAGCAACCCAATCGTATAAACGAGAAAATTAAAGGGTTAAAAGAAGTTCGTTTGGTAGGCGATAATGTAGAACAAGGCGTTTATTCGTATGAAGAAGCCATTCGAATTGCTGATCAACTTGAATTGGATTTGGTAGAAATATCGCCTAATGCTGTACCGCCGGTTTGTAAAATTGTTGATTATCAGAAGTTTTTATACCAACTTAAGAAACGTGAAAAGGAAGCTAAGGCAAAAACGGCCAAAGTTGTCTTAAAAGAAATACGTTTCGGTCCACAAACCGATGATCATGATTACAATTTTAAACTGAAACATGCCATCGAATTTTTGAAAGAAGGCTGCAAAGTAAAAGCTTATGTATTTTTCAAAGGACGTTCAATCTTATTTAAAGAACAAGGCGAAGTATTATTACTACGTTTTGCAAACGAACTGGAAGATTATGCTAAAGTAGACCAACTGCCGCAACTGGAAGGAAAACGCATGATTATCATGTTTTCGCCAAAAGTAAAAAAGTAGTTGAAATAAAAAGGATTACACAACTAAAAATAAGTAACAATGCCAAAAATGAAAACTAACTCCGGTGCCAAAAAAAGGTTTACCCTTACCGGAACAGGAAAGATCAAAAGAAAACATGCTTTTAAAAGCCACATTTTGACAAAAAAAACAACAAAACAAAAACGTAACCTGACTCACACCGGACTTGTTCACAAGACCGATTTGACGAATGTTAAAGAAATGCTTTGTTTGAAATAGTCAATTTGAAATTTTTAAATCCATTTTCTTAGTCAAAAATCAGAATGCTTTTAGCCTCAAGTTCGCTGTGAAAAGCGACGCTAACATTCACAAATCATTTAATTATGCCAAGATCAGTAAACCACGTTGCTTCACGTAAAAGAAGAAAAAGAATTTTAAGCCTCACCAGAGGTTATTTCGGTGGTCGTCGTAATGTATGGACCGTTGCCAAAAACACATGGGAAAAAGGGTTGCAATATGCATACCGTGACCGCAAAAACAAAAAACGTAACTTTCGCGCATTGTGGATTCAACGTATTAATGCTGCTGCACGTTTGGAAGGAATGTCCTATTCGAAATTGATGGGTGCTTTGCACAAATCAGGTATTGAAATGAACCGCAAGGTTTTAGCCGATTTGGCAATGAATCATCCGGAAGCTTTTAGCGCAATCGTTCAAAAAGCAAAAAATACATAAGCTATAAACTTATTCAACATAAAAAAGCCCAAATCAAAATTTGATTTGGGCTTTTTTATTGCCACCTTGAAATAAAAAAAGTTTTTATCCCAGTTTTACATCCAGATTTCGTTTGATTGCCGCCAGAAAACCTTCAGTTGTCAGATAATTATCTTTGCTTACATTATCACCGTGAACCAGAATGGCAAGATCCTTCGTCATTTCGCCGGCTTCAACGGTTTCTACGCAAACTTCTTCCAGTTTCTGACAGAAGTTGATAAGTGCATCATTGCCATCCAACTTTCCGCGATGTTCTAAACCTCGTGTCCACGCAAAGATAGAAGCAATCGGATTCGTTGAAGTGGCTTTCCCTTGTTGGTGTTGGCGATAGTGGCGTGTAACGGTTCCGTGAGCAGCTTCCGCTTCAACGGTTTTTCCATCCGGCGTTACCAAAACAGAAGACATTAATCCTAATGAACCAAATCCCTGTGCAACGGTGTCTGATTGAACATCACCATCGTAGTTTTTACATGCCCACACAAATCCGCCGTTCCATTTCATACACGAAGCCACCATGTCGTCAATCAACCGGTGTTCGTAAACAATTCCGGCTTCATCAAACTTAGTTTTGAAGTCACATTCGTAAACTTCCTGGAAAATATCTTTAAAACGTCCATCGTAAGCTTTCAGAATGGTGTTTTTGGTTGACATGTACAACGGCCATTTCTTTTCCAATGCTACCTGAAACGATGATTGTGCAAAACCGTAAATCGATTCGTCGGTGTTATACATGGCCATTGCCACGCCATCGCCATCAAAGTTATAAACTTCCCATTCTTTCGTTTCGCCTGCTTCGTTGGTAAAAGTCATTTTTAGTTTTCCTTTTCCTTTTATCACCACATCGGTGGCTTTGTATTGGTCGCCAAATGCATGACGGCCAATAACGATTGGTTTTGTCCAACCCGGAACGAGACGCGGAACATTCGAACAAATGATTGGTTCACGGAAAACGGTTCCGCCAATAATATTCCTCAACGTTCCGTTAGGCGATTTCCACATTTTTTTTAGTCCGAATTCTTCTACACGAGCTTCATCCGGAGTAATGGTAGCGCATTTAATCCCAACATTGTATTTATTGATTGCATTGGCTGCCTCAACAGTTACTTCATCGTTTGTAAAATCGCGGTTTTCTATTCCTAAATCGTAATACTTTATATCCAGATCGAGATAGGGAAGAATAAGTTGTTCTTTGATAAATGCCCAGATAATCCGGGTCATTTCGTCGCCGTCGAGTTCAACAACGGGATTGGTTACTTTTATTTTTTGCATAATGAAAAGCCCCCTAAATCCCCTGATGGGGGACTTTTGGGAGCGTTTTTAAAAGATTATTTGAATTTGAATAAATGTCATTAATTCTTATTTAAAGTCCTCGTCAGAGGATATCACGGCTTTTATCTATCCTTTAACGGAATGAAGTTTTTTCGCTCACCAACGTTTTTATATGCCGGACGAATAATTCGTTTGCTGGCAAAGTTCAGTTCTTCAATACGGTGAGCCGTCCAACCAGTGATACGAGCCATGGCAAAAAGCGGTGTAAATACTTCGGTTGGTAAACCAATGGCATCATATACAAATCCGGAATAGAAATCGACATTTGTACAAACTTGTTTGTTGATATCATCACCTTTGAAAGTCATAAATGCATTCACTGAACGTTCATCGAGCAATTCAAGGAAGTCAAATTCTTTTTCAAGACCTTTTTCCAAAGCCAAAGCACGAGCCATTTCTTTAAGCAACAAAGCACGTGGATCGGAAATGGTGTAAACGGCATGACCGATTCCATAAATCAAACCACTCTTATTGTATGCATCTTTATTCAGCATTCTTTTAAGGTAGACATCAATTTCCTTTACGTTTTTCCAGTCCTTGATGGCTGTTTTCAAGTGTTCGAACATTTGAACCACTTTGATATTGGCACCACCGTGCAAAGGACCTTTTAATGAACCAATACCGGTAGCAATAGCTGAATAAGTATCGGTTAATGTAGAACTTACAACCCGGACCGCAAAAGTAGAATTATTACCTCCACCGTGATCGGCGTGAAGAATCAACAATAAATCCAGAATTTTCACATCCAAATCGGTATAATTGCCTGAACCTTTCATCATATAAAGGAAATTTTCCGCAATTGATACATTTTCCATCGGATGACGAATGTGCAATACGCGTCCTTGCTGGCTGTGACGAAGAATATTAAATGCGTAAGCAACAATGGTAGGGAATTTTGCAATCAAATCTATCGATTGTCGAATCAGATTATCACGGGTAATGTCATCGGCATTTTTGTCAAAAGTATACATTTCAAGTACGCTTCGTGCAAGAATGTTCATAATATCAACACCTTCTAAATCGATGATATTCATGGTGGCTTTTTTGTCCAATGCCATACCCTGATTTAGAATTGTTGAGAATATTTTCAATTCTTCAGCATCCGGTTGATAACCGGAAAGAAGTAAGAATGCTGTTTCTTCAAAACCCAACCGATTCTCAGCTTGTAGTCCATGGACTAAGTCTTCTACATCAATGCCACGGTAAAACAACTTTCCGGGAACTGCTTTTAATCCGCCTTCCGGTAATTTTTCGTAACCAACGACATCACCTACTTTAGTTAAACCCACTAATACTCCTGAGTGGTCTTCGTTTCTCAATCCACGTTTTACATTAAACTGCGTAAATAATTCCTTGTCGATTCGACTGGTAGTTTTAATGGTTTCCGAGAGCTTGTAAATTAAATAGTCCTTTTCCATGACATTCGATTTTATATTGTTATTATTAATCTTCTGATTGTTTAACACGCAATTGCTGAAATTTGTTTTTTGAAAACTGATATTTTTTTATTTCTGCATGGCATTCAGCGCACTTCCTGCTTTAAACCATTCAATTTGCGCATCGTTATAGGTGTGAATAGCTTCAAAATGTTCACTGGTTCCGTCGGTATGATTGAGTACGATCTTCAGGTTTTTACCAGGTGAAAATTCAGTTAAACCAATAATACTTATTTTGTCGTCTTCGCGCACTTTATCATAGTCATTTTTATCGGCAAAAGTCAAAGCCAGCATTCCCTGTTTTTTTAGGTTTGTTTCGTGGATACGGGCAAACGATTTTACCAGAATAGCTTTGACATTCAGAAAACGTGGTTCCATAGCTGCATGCTCGCGGCTTGAACCTTCGCCGTAGTTTTCTTCGGCCACCACAATTGAGCCGATTCCCTGCGCCTTGAATTTACGTGCCAGAGCCGGAACAGCCAGGTATTCGCCTGTTTCGGGGTCAAGTACGGCATTGGTTTTATCGTTGAATGAATTTACAGCACCAATCAGCATATTATCGGAAATATTATCCAAATGACCCCGGAAGCGCAGCCACGGTCCGGCCATGGAAATATGGTCGGTGGTACATTTTCCTTTGGCTTTAATCAGCAGCGGTTGTTCAATAAAATCGTTTCCATCCCAGGCTGCGAAAGGAGCCAGGGTTTGCAGCCGTTTTGATTCAATGTCAATATGAATGGGTTTATCATTAATGGCCGGAGCAATATAACCGGCATCTTCCACGGCATAACCTTTTGGCGGCAATTCAAATCCTATTGGTTCTTGTAATTTCACGCTTTCTCCCTTTTCATTGACTAATGAATCTTTCAACGGATTAAAACATAAATTGCCGGCAATGGTCAGTGCAGCCACTATTTCGGGTGAGCCAATAAAAATATGGGTATTTGGATTACCGTCAGCACGTTTGGCAAAGTTGCGGTTGAAGGAGGTGACAATGGAATTTGGACGATCTGCTACATCCATATCGCGCCGCCACTGGCCGATACACGGTCCGCAGGCATTGGCCATAATCACACCACCCACTGATTCAAATTCAGCCAGTACGCCATCGCGTTCGGCAGTATAACGAACCTGTTCCGAACCCGGATTGATAATGAATTGCGCATGAACTTTCAAGCCATCTTCTTTTGCCTTTTTCACGATAGAAGCTGCACGGGTCAAATCTTCGTACGAAGAATTGGTACACGAACCTATCAGACCGGCTTCCATTTTTTGTGGATAGCCTTTATCTTTTACGGCCTGCGCAAATTCCGACAAGGTATAAGCGGCATCCGGCGTAAACGGACCATTTACGTATGGTTCCAGTTCGCTCAGGTTAATTTCAATAATGCGGTCGTAGTATTTTTCAGGATTTGCTGTAACTTCAGCATCGGCTTGTAAGTGTTCAATAATGGCGTTAGCTGCGCTGGCAACCGATGCACGCCCGGTAGCTTGGAGATAAGCAACCGATTTTTCATCAAACGGAAAAACGGAAGTGGTGGCACCAACTTCGGCACCCATATTGCAAATAGTTCCTTTTCCGGTAGCCGATAATGATGCTGTTCCTTCGCCGTAATATTCAATTACGGCATTGGTTCCACCTTTCACGGTGAGGATTCCGGCAAGTTTAAGAATAACGTCTTTCGGTGAAGTCCAACCCGATAATTTTCCGGTGAGTTTTACACCGATAATCTTTGGCATTTTCAGTTCCCACGGCATTCCTGCCATTACATCTACGGCATCGGCACCGCCCACGCCAATGGCAATCATTCCCAACCCACCGGCATTAGGTGTGTGAGAATCAGTGCCAATCATCATCCCCCCCGGAAAAGCATAATTTTCCAACACCACCTGATGAATAATGCCTGCACCTGGTTTCCAGAACCCGATGCCAAATTTATTGGAAACTTCACTCAAAAAATCATAAACTTCGCGATTAGTAATTACCGCTGTTTCTAAATCCGGTTTTGCGGAAACGTATGCCTGAATCAGATGGTCGCAATGAACCGTGGAAGGCACGGCAACGGTTTTACGGCCGGAATTCATCAACTGCAGCAACGCCATTTGAGCCGTGGCATCCTGCATGGCAACTCTGTCCGGCGAAAAGTTTACATAATCAACAGCACGGGTATAATTTTCCAGGGGTTCGTCATTCGACAGGTGAATGTAAAGAATTTTTTCGGTAAGAGTCAGCGGACGTTGAAGTTTATCTTTTATCTGTTTAATCTTTTCAGGGATTCCGGCATATATGCCGTGAATCATTTCTTCATCGAATACCATATTTTCTGTATTTTTAATCAATTTGTAATTGTTTCCAGGACAAATATACACAAAAATCGCAAAAGTGTGCAACTCTCAATTTTTTTTATTATCTTTTTTAAAATATAATTGTCCGTTAAGTAGTTGATACAATTAAATTCATATTCTTTAAACGAATATCCAACCACATAGTACACATAAGTAACAGAGTAACTCATAGTTTTAAATTAGAGTTTTAGAAAACAATCTATTAATTTTTAGTAAACATAGAAACATATAGTTTTTTTTGATGAAAGTTGTTGTTAACTATGTTTTCTATGAATACTTAAAAATGGCTATGTGATACTATATAGCTATGTGTTCTATGTGGATAAAAGAAAGCGACAAAATAACTTTCACGCTACTTAATCCTCCAACTGCCCAAACTTCCCGTTATTAAAATCTTCATACGCCTGAATGATTTCCTGCTTGGTATTCATAACAAACGGACCATAAGGCACAATCGGCTCATTAATCGGCTCACCGCTCAAGATAAGCACCACAGCGCTTTCGTCGGGCGTTTCGAGCCTGATTTCCTGACCATCATTGGCAAACAACACAAAAAAATCGGTCGGTACGGGGTCGTCATTCACGAGCACGCTTCCTTCTATAACCAAAAATGCCGTATTATATTGTTGTGGAAATGAAAACAGCACATCAGCCCCTTTATTCAAGCGGGCATTGTACATTTCAACAGGCGTAAAACTGTGTGCAGGCCCCGAAACTCCTTTGTAACTGCCTGCAATAACTTCAACAGTACCCTGATTTTTTGGTAAAAAGACTAAACCATAGTCTTCACGCCGTAGGGGCTGGTAACCTGGTGGGTCCATTTTGTGCGCGGCCGGAAGATTCACCCACAACTGCACCATTTGCATCAGTCCGCCTTTCTTGCTCCATTCCTCCTCGTGATATTCCTTGTGCAACACGCCCGAAGCAGCCGTCATCCATTGCACATCGCCTTCGCCTATTACACCGCTTTTTCCGGTGCTGTCGTGATGTGCCACTTTACCCTGATAAGAGATGGTGACTGTTTCAAACCCGCGATGCGGATGAACGCCCACGCCCCGTGGTATGTCGGTAGGCGGATATTCTACTTTAGCCCCGTAATCTAACAGGAAAAACGGACTCATTCGTTGCAGTGACATTAATCCGTTTCCCGGGAAAAAATTATGCACCCTGAATCCATCGCCTACCATGTGTGCAGGAGGTGGCGGAATGATTTTTTCTATTGATCGAAGATTATTCATTAATTTCATTTTAATTATAAACAAATGGTTGTTGATTTGGTTCGGGAATTATTTTAAAAAATTAAATCAAATACGCCTCTTAAACTTTATTTTTGTAGGGTTGTTTAATGTGCACAGATTAATTAACTGATAGTCTGTGTTTATTCAATCCAATTAGAATCCAAAAAAATGACTATACCTGCACCAAAAATGAAAGTTGAAATATGGAGTGATGTCATGTGTCCGTTTTTTTTATATCGGCAAACGGAAATTTGAAACCGCTTTATCAGCGTTTAAAGACGCTTCTGATATTGAAATTGAGTGGAAAGCATTTCAGCTTTCGCCCGAACTGAAAACAAATCCGGATAAAAATATTCATGAATATTTGGCGGAACATAAAGGTATAAGCGTGGAACAAGCCCGGGGCTTCAATGACCGGATAACGCTTAGTGCCAAGCATTTCGGACTTATTTACGACTTCAGCAAAGCCATTCCGGCCAACTCTTTTAATGCACATCGGTTTTCGCATTTGGCAAAGCAGCACGGGCTGCAGGATGCCGCCGAAGAACGGTTATTCAAAGCCTATTTTACGGATGGATTAAACTTCGACGACATACCGACGCTGATTGAACTGGGCGTGGAAATAGGACTGGATGCCGCAGAAGTAAAAGCAGTTCTGGAAAGTGATGCCTTTGTAGAAGATGTTCGTGAAGATATTTACGAAGCGTATCAGATTGGCGTGAGAGGTGTTCCTTTTTTTGTGTTCGACCGAAAAATGGCGGTTAGCGGTGCACAGGAAAGTGAGATTTTTCTGGAAACCCTTCATCGATCCTTTGCAGACTGGCGAAAGAAAAACCCCAAATCGGTTTTTGAAATGATGGACAGACAAGTTTGTATTCCGGATGGAGAATGCAATTAATTTCAGTCCAATCTTTAATTATTAGCTTAAGGCAAAACTATCACTTTGCCACAAATTCCGTCCAATTACGAAACTTTAACTCCCGTTTTTCAATTTTTGAAAGCATTTTATTCTACATTTGCACGAACTTTTACGAAGTAGAACCGTTTCAAATATAAATGAAAAAACTTTTCTCCATATTATTTGCGGCTGTGATCGTGCTTTCGGGCATGCATCTATCACTTGCCATGCATGAATGTGGAGGAGAATTGGCAGCAGTAAAATGGTCCTTGTCTGAAGAAAAGGCAAGTTGTGGTATGGAAATGCCGAAACCAACCAATCCCGCAGAAAAAACGATTATTCCTGAAAGTTGCTGCAAGGACGAAATCTCCGATTTTGCCGTTGACCATACGTACAATCCTTCTACGTTGCAGGCAAATGAGCCGACATTTCATTTATTGCAGGTTTTTTTGATTCCCGAAAATACCGGAAGTTCAGCTATAGCCACTTCATTTTCGCGTAACACAAATGTCCAGCCACCCGGCAACTATATTGCCAGTGCTGTCAGCCTCCCTGACATTTGTGTATTCCTGATTTGATTTTTTCACCACTAAGACAGTAAGGACACTCAGTTTCACTAAGAAACATTTGTTGTCTTGTCATTGTCACATCTCTATTTTCCGCAGATTACACTGATTTTCGCAGAAATTTCATTACAAGTTATTTAGAATTCAGATTCTACCAAAATAAATTTGCGTCGATTTGCGTAATTTGCGTTCTACAAAAAACAAAATATTAATTTGCGCTCTTTGCGTGCTAACAAAAAATCAAAATGAAAACATTCAAATATTTTATAGCTATTGCAGCTCTTACTATCTCAACTGTAGCTTTTGCAGCTTCCAAAACTGAAGCCATCAAAGTATCCGGTAACTGCGGATCGTGTAAAGCCCGTATTGAAAAAGCCGCCAAAATAGACGGAGTAACCAAAGCCGATTGGAATGACAAAACCAAGGTATTGACGCTAGTTTACGATCCCGCAAAAGTATCGAGTGACGATGTGCAGAAATCAATTGCTGCTGTGGGTCATGATACGCCGAAATACAAAGCTGACGCAAAAGTTTACAATGCTTTGCCTGGGTGCTGTAAGTACCGATAATGTGCCAATAAATTAATATGCCAATGTGCCAATAAAATAATGTGCCAATGTGCCAATAAAATAATGTGCCAATAAGTTAGTATGCCATTCTTAATTGGCATATTGGCACATTGGCAAATTATAACATTAGTCTTATGTTCAACAAACTCGTCAAATATTTTCTCGAACACCGGTTGGTTACGTTTCTGTTTCTGATATCCTTTTTGGTAATGGGAATTGCGTATTCGCCGTTTAACTGGAACACGGGCGCTTTGCCGCGTGATCCGATTCCGGTAGATGCTATTCCCGACATCGGGGATAATCAGCAAATTGTGGCCACCGAATGGATGGGACGTTCGCCTAAAGATATTCAGGATCAGGTATCGTATCCGCTTACCACGGCTTTGCTCGGAGTGCCCGGTGTGAAAACCATTCGAAGTACGTCGATGTTCGGCATGTCGTTTATCTACATTATTTTCAAAGATAATGTGGAATTTTACTGGAGCCGATCGCGGATTCTGGAAAAGCTGAATTCGCTGCCGGCAGGAACGCTACCACAAGGTGTTCAGCCAACCTTAGGACCCGATGCAACGGCTCTCGGGCAGATTTACTGGTACACGCTCGAAGGCCGTAATCCGAAAACCGGGAAACCGAATGGCGGTTGGAGTCCGCAGGAGTTACGCACCATTCAGGATTTCTATGTAAAATACAGTTTGTCGTCGGCCGAAGGTGTTTCGGAAGTGGCATCAGTGGGCGGTTTTATCAAAGAATATCAGGTGGACATTCATCCCGAAGCATTGAAAGCATACGGAGTGACTGTGATGGATGTAATGAATGCCGTGAAGAAAAGCAACCTGGATATTGGTGCCGAAACCGTGGAACTGAACAATGTGGAATACCTGATTCGTGGATTGGGTTATGTGAAGAGCCTCGACGATTTGGATAATTCGGTCGTTACGGTAAAAAATAATGTTCCGGTACGGATTAAGGATGTGGCGCATACCACTTTCGGACCGGCAACGCGCCGTGGCGGGTTGGATAAAGCCGGTGCTGAAGCAGTGGGAGCTGTGGTTGTGGCCCGATACGGTTCTAATCCAATGGAAGTTATCAGCAATGTAAAAGCCAAAATCAAGGAAATTGAAGCCGGCTTGCCGCAGAAAACCTTGCCCGATGGAAGTATTTCCAAAGTAACTGTCGTTCCTTTTTACGACCGAACCGGTCTGATTAAGGAAACAATCGGGACACTGGAATCGGCACTGTCGCACGAAATACTGATCAGCATTATTGTTATTATCGTGTTGGTGCTTAATCTTCGGGCATCGTTGATTGTGGCCGGATTGTTGCCTATGGGTGTGTTGCTTACCTTTGTGCTCATGCATTTTTTTGGAGTGGATGCCAATATCGTGGCTTTGTCCGGTATTGCCATTGCCATTGGGGTGATGGTGGATATTGGCATTGTGGATGTGGAGAATATTCTCCGGCATTTGGAAATGCCCGAAAATAAAGGAATCCGCGGCAAGAAGTTAATGTCGGTGATTTATCTGGCTACAACCGAGGTTCGAGCGGCTGTAGTGACTTCCATTGCCACCACCATTGTAAGTTTCCTGCCTGTTTTTGCGTTGGAAGCTTCCGAAGGAAAACTGTTTCACCCGCTGGCATTTACCAAAACATTTGCGCTGATTTCGGCTTTTGTGCTGGGAATCGTGGTTCTTCCTACCTTGGTTTACTTGTTTTTCAATATTAAAATTGATACTAAAAAGATTAAACGAATCTGGAACGGTGGACTTATTGCAGCCGGAGTGATATTTATCATTCTGTGGCAAACCTGGCCGGCGCTGGCACTGATTGCTATCGGAATCAATAATTTGCTTGAATATCGCTGGCCGGAAAAACGAAAAGAATTTCCGAATTTTATCAATATCGGCATTACGGTTTTTACAGCGGTTTATTATTTGTCTATCGAATGGTTACCGCTTGGAGCTCACAACAGCACGTTTGTAAACTTTATTTTCGTGGCAGGAATTGTTGCCCTGATTCTGGTTGTATTAATGACTATGGTGCATTATTACGAACCGATTCTTCGCTGGGGACTTGAAAATAAGTGGAAATTCCTGTTGCTTCCAGCTTTCACAATCTTGTTCGGATTGCTTGTTTGGCAGGGATTTGATAAAGTTTTTGGTTTTGTGGCAACCGGTGTTGAAAAAATCGGTTGGCAGGCACCGGCAAATACATTCCCCGGAACGGGAAAAGAATTTATGCCGTCGCTCAACGAAGGTTCGTATTTGTTGATGCCAACCAGTATGCCTCATTCGAGCATTGAGAAAAATTTGCAATATATTGAAACACTTGATAAACGGCTAGCCAATATTCCCGAAGTGGAAGTTGCCGTGGGGAAATGGGGGCGCGTAAACTCCGCCCTCGATCCGGCTCCGGTTCAGATGTTTGAGAATACCATCAATTACCGTCCGGAATACAAACTGGATGAAGATGGCAAACGCGAGCGCTTCAAAACGGATGGTGATGGAATTTTTATGTTGAGAAACGGAAAGAAATACAATGCTGAAGCGGAAAAATACCGTGCCATTCAAACCGATAGTCTGGTGGTGGATCAACACGGTGAATATTTCCGACAATGGCGTCCGCAGATTAAAAAGCCAGACGATATCTGGAATGAAATTGTGAAAGTTACCAATATTCCGGGTTTGACTTCCGCTCCCAAACTACAACCAATTGAAACCCGGTTGGTAATGCTTTCCACCGGAATGCGTGCGCCTATGGGATTAAAAGTGTATGGTCCCGATCTTGAATCGATCGAGAAAGCCGGAATGGAATTCGAGAAAGCTCTGAAAGATGTGCCTTCGGTCAAAGCTTCGTCGGTATTTTACGACCGGGCTGTTGGTGCTCCGTATCTCGAAATTAAGTTGAATCGCGAAGCCATGGCACGTTATGGAATGACCGTGAGCGATGTTCAGGAAGTGTTGCAGGTGGCAGTTGGAGGAATGGCGTTGAGTACTTCTGTGGAATGGCGGGAGCGTTTCCCAATGCGGGTCCGGTATGCGCGCGAATTGCGCGATAATCCGGATGATTTGAAACAAATCCTGATTCCGGCGATGAATGGCGTTCAGGTGCCGCTTGGCGAAATTGCTGACATCAATTATACCAAAGGCGCCCAGATGATTCGCAGCGAAAATACCTTTCTTGTGGGTTACGTGATTTTTGATAAGTTGGAAGGTAAAGCCGAAGTGGATGTGGTGGAACAAGCTTCTGCCTTGCTTCAGAAGAAAATAGATTCAGGCCAGATTAAACTGCCGGCGGGTGTTACCTACAAATTTGCCGGAAACTACGAACAGGAAATACGCGCCACTAAACGGTTGTCGATTGTGATACCGATAAGTTTGCTCATGATTTTACTGCTGTTGTATTTCCAGTTCAAAACTGTGACCGCTTCGTTTATCCATTTTTCGGGTGTTTTTGTGGCTTTTGCCGGTGGATTTATCATGATTTGGTTGTACGGTCAGGATTGGTTTATGAACTTCTCCGTGGCCGGAATGAACCTGCGTGATTTATTTCAAATGCACCCGATAAACCTGAGTGTGGCGGTTTGGGTAGGATTTATTGCCCTTTTTGGCATTGCCACCAACGATGGAGTGATTATGGGAACCTATATTCATCAGGTGTTTGAAGACCGGCATCCGTCAACCGTTTACGAAGTGCGCGAAGCGGTTGTTGCTGCCGGAAAGAGGCGTGTCCGTCCGGCTATGATGACTACTGCCGTGGCGGTTATCGCTCTGTTGCCTGTGCTGACTTCCACCGGAAAAGGTGCTGACATTATGGTTCCGATGGCGATTCCTACTTTTGGAGGAATGATTATCCAATTAATGACTATCTATGTTGTTCCTTTGTTGCAGGCCATGTGGCGGGAAAAAGGGAAGAAATAGCGGTATTTTCATGGCGTTGAAAATACTTTCGGATTTAAGCCGGAAAGTTTCGCTGACAATAGAAAAAGTTCCGCAGACGTCAGAGAATGTTTGCGATTAAAATGCGAAAGTCTGCGATTAAAATGCCGAAGTTCCGCTAACGTCAGGGAATGTTTGCGGATAAAGCCGGAATGTTTCGCTTGGTTCTGGAAAAGTTCTACTGAAGTCAGAGAAAGTTCCGCTTGTTTCAGGGAAAGTTTCGCTGACACTTGAAAAAGTTCCGCAGACGTCAGGGAATGTTTGCGATTAAAGCCGGAAAGTTCTGTGGAACTGGCAGAATATTTTGAAGAGCTTATAAATTGGTTGAAACAACTAAAAAAAATAAAATATGAACATACAAATTAAACATTATAGTTCGGATTACGACCCGTCAGTTTGCAGGAATCGATGGCTGAACCCGTTGATTTTATTTATTGTACTGATTTTTCCCGTTCAATTCATGTATTCTCAATCCGATTCATTGATGAATTACCTGGAAATAGCCGCAAAAAATAACCCGACGGTTTTGCAGCGGTACAATGAATATCAGGCGGCGTTACAGAAAGTGCCACAAGTAGGCGGTATGCCCGATCCGCAACTGGAGTTGGGTGTTTTCCTGAGTCCGATGGAACTGGTTGCAGGTAATCAGGTGGCAGATATTAAACTAATGCAAATGTTTCCGTGGTTTGGCGTGCTGAAAAATGCAAAAGACGAGATGAGTCTGATGGCGAAAGGCAAATACGAACTTTTCAGGGATGCCAAGTTGCAGGTGTTTTACGATGTTCAGCGAACGGCCTATGAGTTGCAAAAAAACCGCCTGCAAATCCGGTTTTCGGAAAAGAACCTCGAAATTTTAAAAACCATTGAACGGTTGGCTATTGTAAAATTCAGAACAGGCGGAAGTTCATCAGCCGGAGGAACAAATAAATCAAATGTTCCAACACAGCAAAACAATTCTCTGGGTTCGTCAGGAATGTCAACGGGAGGAATGAATAGTAATTCAGGCTCCACCCGAACCCAAACAGCCGCTCCCATGCCAACTTCGAATACCATGGGCTCTTCTGCGGGCGGTTCGGGATTGGTTGATTTATACAATATTCAACTGGAAACAGGCGAATTGGAGAACAATATCGCCCTGCTGAAAAGCCAGCAAACCACGATTTCGGCCCGATTCAACACGTACCTGAACCGACCTTTGCAGTCGGCGGTTTCATTGCCCGACACGCTGAAAACAGATTCTATAGGAATGGCTTATTTATCGGTTTCGGATTCGGCCATTTTCAAAAATCCGATGTTGGGAATGCTGAAATACGAACAACAATCGCTGGATGCCCGTACCCGCATGCAGAAACAAATGGGACTGCCGATGGTGGGGTTGGGAGTGAATTATTCCGTCATAACCAAAAGCGAAATGTCTACATCGCCCATGAACGGCCAATCTATGATCATGCCTATGCTGACGGTGACCTTGCCCATTTACCGCAGGAAATACAACGCCATGCAGGCTGAAACCAAATTTCTGAAAACGGCTTCGGAACAAAATTATCAGGCAACTGCGAATGCTTTGCAAAGTGAGTATTACGAAGCCAGACAATTGTATTTCGATGCTCAGCGGCGCATAAAATTGTTCGAAAACCAAACGCAACTGGCGCAGCAATCGCTGAATATTCTGATCAAGAATTTTTCGGTATCCGGTTCAGGTCTGACCGAAATTTTGGGATTAGGCCGGCAAGTGCTCGATTATCAGTTCAAACGGATAGAAGCCATAACCGATTTTAACACTGCCATTGCGTGGATAAAACGATTGAAAACGACCCCTAACCCCTAAAGGGGGACAAGGAAACCCAAAACCCCAAAAGGGGCTTTAGGACGCAGTTATTTAAAAAAGTCCGAAGGACTTGAATGTGAATAACCCCCGGTAAAACTGGGGGATGAGAGTAAAAACATAAACTCAACCCCGGAGGGGTTGAATAAAGGAAAATAAAAAATGAAAAAACTATTTTCAAACAAATACCTTCGCTCTGCTATATTGGTTTTGGGCGGAATTCTGATAGGCTGGATATTTTTTCATCCATCAACAAAAAAAGATGAGAAACAAACTACCGAAAAGGCAAAAAAACAAATCTGGACTTGCTCCATGCATCCTCAAATAAAAGTGGATCATCCCGGAAAGTGCCCTATCTGTGCCATGGATTTAATTCCGCTGGTGCAATCTGAAAGTGTAAAAGCCGATTCCACAGCTATTCATTTTACCAACGAAGCCATGCAACTGGCAAATGTTTCCACCAGCATGGTTAGTAAAATTAAACCAGTGAAAGAAGTGCGTCTTTATGGAAAAGTTCAGGCCGACGAACGCTCCATGCAAAATCAGGTGGCTCATTTTTCCGGCCGGATAGAAAAACTTTTCGTTAATTTTACCGGTGAAACCGTTCGTCAGGGGCAAACGTTGGCTATCATTTTTTCACCCGAATTAGTTACCGCACAGCAAGAATTGCTTGAGGCAGCTAAATCAAAACAAACCCAGCCGGAAATTTATGAAGCTTCCAAAGAACGGCTTCACCATTGGATGCTGTCACCCGCGCAAATCGCCGGCATAGAAAATTCGGGCCGGGTAAAAACTAATTTCGAAGTGATCTCGAATACTTCCGGCATTGTGACCGCTAAACGCGTCAATGCGGGTGATCATGTTTCGGAGGGCGACGTGTTATTCGATGTGGCGAATCTTTCCAGCGTGTGGGTGATGTTCGATGCCTACGAAAATGATTTCCCGTTTCTGCGCATCGGGAATAATATTTCTTTCACGGTTCAGGCATTGCCGGGAACTAATTTTGCAGGAGCAATAAAATTTATTGATCCGGTCATTGATCCGAATACGCGTGTTGCAAAGGTGCGTGTTGAAATTGGGAATGCCGGCGGAAAACTAAAACCCGAAATGTTTGTCAACGGAATTGTGCGTGCCAATCTCGACCAATACCGTGATAAATTAGTTATTCCGCGTTCCGCGGTGTTGTGGACAGGCAAACGCTCCATCGTCTACGTGAAACAACCGGGAACCAACGAATCTGTTTTCAAAATGCGCGAAGTGGAACTGGGACCAATGCTCGGAAACAGTTATGTGATTCTCAATGGACTCTCCGAAGGCGAGGAAATTGTGACCGAAGGAACTTTTGACGTGGATGCCGCAGCGCAACTGGAAGGGAAGCCGAGTATGATGGAAAGGTGAGAGTTAATTTTAAAATTAACAAACACCATAAAAGTCAAAAACATAAATTCATTGATATTGTTATTTCAGTATAAACCATAAAATTAATCAAAAATGAAGACAAAATTTTTTTATTCGCTTATGCTAGTAGCAGCATTCGCATTTGCCGGATCGGCTTTCAATACGGTGTACTGCCAAATTCCTCAAACCACCGACACTAAACCCAAAACAGTGAAGTATACCTGTCCGATGCATCCGGAAGTAGTGGCGAATAAGCCCGGAAAATGTCCGAAATGCGGTATGGCGTTGGTTGAAAAAAAGGAAGTGAAGAAAGACACAACAAAGAAAGAAAAAGAAATGCTAAGGTAATTAAATGTGCTCAAAGAAATGAAAATGACCGCTGGCTTATGCTTGCGGTCATTTGTTTGTTAGTTGAAAGATTCTATTTCACCACCACTGGTTCCAAAGCTGCATTCCATTTCTTTAAATATCCAAAGAATTGTTCAGATGAAGTAAACGGATCTTTTTCTTCCTTGCGGGCGGCAGCAGTAAAGTAAAAACGAATCGTTTCGCCTTTGTGGTAAGGCATCAGCACCAGGTTATTCAATCCTTCTGCCACGGTTTTCTTTACATACATTTTAGGCACACTTACGCCCAATCCTACGGTTTGCATTTCGTATTTCACGGTGTCAGTCACCGGAAAATCCGTTCCCCACGAACCTACAAGTCCTTTATTGTCACTCATGGTTGGTCCCGATTTAATTCCCTGCACACCGGTAGCCAGCGTTTCAATATCTTCCGAAGCACGAATTTCGCAAATACCGTCGCGATGGCGGGCATACATGATATAACGAACCGTCATGTTGATTTTTTTGCCTTCATATTGCCAGCCTTCCACTTCGCTTTCCACCACAGTGCGGAGTTTTCCGGTTGCCACAATGCGTTGCGTGCGTTTGTCAAACTTCTCAATGTGCGTGGCTTTCTTTCCGTTCCAGCCTTTTACGGTTCCCACGCCAACTAAATCGAAAACACGAATCACATCGTCTCCATAACCGGCAGCAGCCTGTTCGTCGGTAGGATACCATTCGGTAGCGGCGAGTTCAAGTTGTTGCTTTTTCTTGCCATAAAGGTCAATCGTGCTTTTATTGTCGAAATAAATGCGGTAAGCTATAAGTGCCGACTCGAAAGCCACTCCGTGATGGTGCATTTTATTATACATATCGTTTTTGGTGGACGACATTTCTTGTACAAATTGAAATTTACCATCTTTATCTTTCAAAATTAAATCGGTATAAACTTCAGTGGGAAAATTTTCGCGCTGGCTTGGAGGAATGGTTTTCAGAGTCACCTGTCGTGTTTGCCCTGCCTGCAAATCGAGCAGAAAAACCAGTTCATCGGCAACTCCATCTTTATTCAAATCATCAATCTGGCTGCTGATTTGCTTACCATCTACATAAACCGCTAGGTCGGTACGTTTCTTTTCAGAAATCGTTTTGAATTTATTCAGCACCACTACTACCGGTGCATTTTTAAGTTCTGATTTGTTCGGATTGGTTACTTTAAGCGTAATGGTTTCAGCCGACAGCATTGAAATGCTGAGTAGGAGTGAGGCAATAAGGAATTTTGTTTTCATGATTGAATTGCTCTGTTAAAATTGTTAAGTAATTAAAAACCGGTTGTTTAGTTGTCGAAAAATTTCAAATAAAGATCATTTTATTCTGATAATTTTTACTTCATCCTCTTTCTTAACAACTTCTTTGCGATAAATTATGTTATTAGTTTGTGTGTCATAGATTTCCATAATCGGACCTTTTTCGGAATAACCATTGTCTTTTACAAATTTCATCATGGCTGGATACACTTTTAATATTCCAATCATTATTGACATTTGGCCTTTAAATGGAAATGCTGTGGTTATATAGTTAGTTTTAGGGCATGTTTTAATGTTAAATTTCGATCGTAGCCAGAAAACTTTGGATGTATCACACATTTGTAAAATGCAACCTGCATCTGAATGAAGTTTGCTTTTTTCAACAACCTGAGGATTATCGTAGTAAATTCCAAAACCATTTAATGTTTTGATATTTTCCTGTTCCAAATCATATTTCAGTTTTCTGATTACATTGGCCGTTTGGCCATAATCCCCTTTGATTTCCTGATAAACTAACTTTTCGCCACCTTCTCCTTTAACCTGAAATTCAACTTTAGAATTGCCTCCGTAATAAATATAAATTCCAACCAAAACCAGAACCAGACAAATAATTACCCCTAAAATAATTTTAATTGCTTTCATAATATTTAATTTAAGATATTGATAAACTGTATTTTGTGAACTATTTTCGATAAACCAGTTTCAGGAAACTTGGTAAAACTACCAGCAACAGTGGCAATGCAACTAGTAATCCGCCGATCACCGCAATGGCCAACGGTTGATGCATTTGAGCACCGGTACCAATTCCCAATGCTAATGGAATTAAAGCCACAATGGCTCCGCTGGCCGTCATCAGTTTCGGACGAAGGCGTGCGGAAATGGAATAAATCAATGCATGATTTACGGTCGATTCTTTCAAAGCCATAAGGAATTGCTGGATAGTAAAAATACAATTTTCACCAATTATCCCGACAATCATAATTAGTCCCGTGTAACTTCCGACGTTCAAAGGAGTGTTTGTTATAAATAATGCAATCACACCACCTGCAACTCCCAACGTACTGATAAAAATAACAGTGAGTGAAAGTTTCAAATCCTTAAACATAAACAGTACAACCGTGAAAACCAATAAAGCAGCGATTAAAAGTATTCTCAGCAATTCCGAGAAAGATTGTTGCTGTTCGGCATACGAACCGCCGTATTCAATTTGATACGAAGATGGAAGTGTGATTTTGTTCAACTTTTTCTGAATGTCTTTCATGGTACTTCCCAAATCGCGGTTGTTGAGGCGAGCGGTCACCACGCCCATCGTTTGCAGGTTTTCTCGTTCAATTTCCGTTACTCCGCTCAGAATATTGAAATCGGCCATTTGGTTCACCGGAATATAATCGCCGGTTGGAATGCAAACTTTGGCTTCCTTCATTTTTTCAATTGGTGTCTTATTATTTTGCGGATAAATCATCCGAATATCCGTCAATTGTTCTTTTTCAGGAATGGAACCAATAACCAAACCTGAAATATATGTTTCCATTTGTGCCTGCAAATCCGCCGGATTCATTCCGTATTGTTTCAGCTTTTCTTCTTTCGGCAGGATTTTCAACATCGGACCGGCCACCACAATTCCATCAAAAACATCGGCCGTTCCTTCAATGGTTTTCAACGAATCTGCAACCTGTTTGGAAAGTTCCTGAAGTTTTTGGTTATTATCACCAAATATTTTTATTTCAATGGGTTGAGTGCTGGCCATCAAATCGCCAAGCATATCCGAAATTACCTGTCCGAAATCGACTTTCAGTGCCGGAAGTGCTTTTTCAACCTTTACACGAATATCGTTCGAAACTTCTTCGGTTGTTTTGTCGCGTTTGTTTTTTAATTCTATCAAATAATCTCCACGGTTAGGTTCGGTAATGAA
>CAIYTJ010000361.1 GCA_903929065.1 uncultured Bacteroidales bacterium
CTACACGACGTCTTCCGATCTGGTGCAACTACACGCAGTGGTTTATTGACCGCACCACTTCGTGCTCGTTTTGGAATAAATTGCCATTTCGAATATTATGATATTGAGGTAATTACAGGAATTATCAAACGTTCTGCGCGATTACTAAACGTAAAAATCGACAATCAGGCAGCGCTTGAAATTGGTGGTAGAAGCCGTGGAACACCACGTATTGCCAATGCACTTTTGCGTCGTGTCCGTGATTTTGCACAGGTAAAAGGAAACGGAAGTATTGATATTGAAATTGCCAAGTATGCGCTTGAAGCACTGAATATTGACAGATATGGTTTGGACGAAATTGATAATAAAATTCTGAATACAATTATTGATAAATTTGGTGGCGGACCGGTTGGTTTAACAACCATTGCAACTGCTTTGGGTGAAGATGCAGGAACATTGGAAGAAGTGTACGAACCTTTCCTGATAAAAGAAGGTTTTATGAAACGAACGCCACGTGGACGGGAAGTGACTGAACTGGCCTATAGACATTTAGGAAAAGTAAAGTTTGGTGAAACAGGAACGTTATTTTAGCAGTTAGCAGTAAGCAAAAGAACAAATCAATAATCGATGAACGAATTAGTAACCGTAAGAACATTTAGCCAGTCAATTGATTTTGAAATGGTTAAGTCATATCTGGAATCGTTCGGAATTGAATGTTTTGGAAAGAATGAAATTATCAACCGGGCATATATAAATCTTGTAGATGGTGGCATTCAACTTCAGGTTCGTAAAGAACACGTGGAAGAAGCTATAAGATTGCTAAAAGATGGAGGCTACTTAAAAGCGGAAGATTTAGAGCCATCAACTGAAATGAAATGGATGGAAAAAATGTTGAATTTTTTTAGAAAAAAATAAGAATAATGGCAGAACAAATGAAAAAACTGGCGAAAGAAACCGCCATTTACGGAGTCAGCAGTATTTTAGGAAAATTTCTGAACTGGATGCTGGTACCACTTTATACATACGTACTTGAGAGTTCAGCTGAATATGGAATTGTGACAAATTTATATGCTTGGACAGCACTTTTATTAGTCATATTAACGTATGGGATGGAAACCGGTTATTTTCGTTTTGCCAATAAAAACAAGGAAGAATCAGGTAAAGTATACAGTACAACACTTATTTCAGTTGGGTTGACATCGGTCATTTTTGCTATTGCATGTGTCATTTTCTCTCAACCTATTGGCTCCGCAATGGGATATACCAAACATCCTGAATATATTTCAATGTTAGGAATTGTAGTAGCCATGGATGCTTTCGGTTGTATTCCGTTTGCGTATTTGCGTTATAAAAACCGCCCGATAAAATTTGCCGGACTGAAATTATTCATGATTTTTACCAATATTATTTTTAATCTTTTCTTTTTACTGGTTTGTCCATGGTTAGCCGTTAAAGCTCCAGCGCTTGTCAACTGGTTTTACAATCCACATTATGGTGTTGGTTATGTCTTTGTTGCAAATATTATGTCAACTGCCTTAGTTACCTTAGCACTTTTGCCAGATGTATTTGTTGTAAAGTTTCAATTTGACTGGGAGCTTTTGAAAAAAATGCTGCTATACTCCTTACCTTTACTTATTTTAGGTGTTGCCGGAATTATGAATCAAACATTGGATAAAATATTATTTCCATTTTTAATGCCCGGAGAAAAGGGCGCTGCAGAGCTTGGAATTTATGGAGCAACTTCCAAAATTGCAATGGTAATGCTAATGTTTACACAAGCTTTTCGGTATTCTTACGAACCGTTTATCTTTGCCCAAAATAAAGATAAAAATAGTTTAGTTGCATATGCTGATGCTATGAAATTCTTTATTTTATTTTCACTTTTGATTTTTTTGGGAATGGTTTTATATATGGACATTTTCAAATATATCATTCAGCACGATTACTGGAAAGGACTTGATGTAGTGCCAATTGTTTTATTTTCTTTCATTTTTCAGGGTGTTTTTTTCAATTTGTCACTTTGGTATAAACTTACCGATAAAACCATGTATGGAGCATGGTTTTCCATTCTTGGAACAATTATTATTGTAATAATGAATGTAATTTTAGTGCCAATGTATAGTTATATGGGATGTGCGTGGGCAGCATTTGTATGCTATTTTGTGATCATGGTAGTTTCTTATTATTTTGGACAAAAACACATGCCGATTAAATATGATTTAAAATCAATAGGACTTTATACCTTTGTAACTGTATTGTTATATATTATTAGTTTATTTATCGAAACTCCTTATAAATCAGTAAATGTAGCTCTGAAGTCAGTTTTAATGATTTCATTTCTGGTTTTGCTTGTTAAACGAGATTTTCCATTGCGAACTATTCCGGGATTAAATAAGTTTTTTAAATAGAACGATGAAAAACAACAACCTAAACGCAGAAGTTTCCATCTCACTATGTACTTATAATGGCGAAAAATTTTTAGCTAGCCAACTTGAAAGCATTATAAATCAAGATTATAAGTACATAACAGAAATTGTATGTGTGGATGATTGTTCTACTGATAAAACATGGGAAATATTGACTGAATACTCAAAGAAATACAACAATTTAAAAATATTTAAAAACAAAGAAAACCTTGGATTTATAAGAAATTTTGAAAAAGCACTAACATTAACAACAAAACCTTTTATTGCCATTTCCGATCAGGATGATATTTGGTATCCAACTAAAATTTCAAAGCTCATTCAAGGGATTGGAACTAATTTGATGATATACTCTGACAATGAATTTATTGACAAACAGGGTTTTACATTAGGAAAAAGGAGTTCGCATTTCAGGAATATTACAACATGTAGTAGTTGTCTGAGTTTTTCATTTTTCAATGTAATTTCAGGCCACACAATTCTATTAAGCAGAGAATTACTTAAATACTGCATCCCATTTCATCGGGAAATTCCACATGATCTATGGATTGCATTTAAAGCGTCTCAATACGGTGAAATTCAGGTGATTGACGAGCATCTTGTTGGATACAGGCAACATGATAATAATGTTTTTGGTGTAAAAGGTCAATTAGGTGTAAAAGGTGAAAAAACTAAACGTATCAATTTATCACAAAGACGAGTACAAATTTTTGCTGAAAACACTGCTTCACATCTGGAAAACGAAAAAAAAATTTTCGAACAACTGGCTGACAGTTACACAGATAAATCTATCAAGATGCGGCTCAGAAGAGTTAAAATATTTTGGAAAAACAGAGACTCATTACTGCTTTTCAGGGATAGAACCAAAATCCAAAAAATGATTTATTGTATTTCTGCATTTTGGAAATACCAATGACTTTATTCAAAGCTATTAATCATTAAAAGAATATCAATGATGACTGAACCGCGAGTTTCGATAATAACTCCATGTTATAATAGGGAGAAATACATTCAGGAGACCTTAGAATGTTTACAAAAAATGAACTACCAAAATTGGGAATGCATTGTTGTTGATGATGAATCTAATGACAAAACAGCCGAAATTGTGAAGAAAAATGCTGACCAAGATACACGCATTAAATATTTTTTTCAGAATAAAGCCACTTTGCCTGTAACAAAAAATCGTGCAATTTCTTATTCATCAGGAAAATATATACTACCTGTAGACTCTGATGATTTAATTTCGCCGGATTATGTGCGTGAGGCTGTAGAAATTTTAGAAAATAATCCTAATACTAAAATTGTATATTGCGATGGTGTTTTTTTTGGAGATAGAAAAGGCAAATGGAAGCTATATCCTTATTCTTTTGAGCAGTTATTGATTGGAAATTGTATTCATAATTCCGCCATGTTTAGACGGTCAGACTTTGATAAAACCAATGGTTATAATCCAAATTTATTTGCAAGCGAAGAATGGGATTTATGGCTAAACATATTAAAAACCGGAGGCGATGTCTTTAAAATAGAGAAAGACCATTTCTTCTACCGAAAACATGCTGGCTCGACAATTGACAACTATAGTGATAAAAAAGCAGAGATGCGTAAACTCGTTTATGAAAACAATAAAGAATTGTATACCCATTTACTCGAAAACCCAATTCAATTGTTTACCGAACTCCAATTTTATAAAGAAAAATACAATAAGTATCGCCGTTTAACCTTTCGGAGGCCACTTAAATAAAGTATAGCATTTGACCTTTCTTTCATTATCGATTATATGAATAAAGAAGGTAAGGAATACCATAAATCGTGTTATGCCTTCCTGAACGTATAGTGGCTCTTCAATCATCATAAATAATAAATACAAACAAACGAACATTTGCAATAGATAATTTCGCGATTGCAAAGAATACCAAAATAAACCCACCATCATTACAACCAGAATAACAGCCCCCGGAATGCCATATTGAACCATATTTCCAAGTAATGAATTGTGCACATAGGTTTTAGGCTGATTAAGTTTTGGCAATACACCACTCATTTCCATTTCCTGTTGTTTTAAAACTATGTATTCTTCATCGTAGCCGGCTCCCCACCAAAGATGGTCTTTAATGTAATGTATTGCTAGAGCAGAATCAGTTTTCCGAACAGGATCAGAAATAAAACTACTTACTGAATGTTCCATGACTACCAATCCAGCCCCTCCAATCACTAAGAATGCAATTAGTACAATTTTAAAATAAATTTTCTTTATGTGAAGGTAATATAGGGTGTTAATAACTAACACAAAAACAACTCCTACTAAACCAATTCTACTCTCCATTAAAAGTTCTAAGAACAAACAGAACACAACGAAAACCGCCAACTCTAATTGGGAAATGTAAGATTTTTCTTGCTTTTTATGATGAATATAAAATCCTGAAAACAGTGTAGGAATTAAAACTAAGTTGATATAACTCGGGTGTTTATAGTGCGACCATGAACACACATATTCATACGCAGCCATTCCATTTACATTAGTTTTCTTTGTAATCCATTCAACAATTCCAACTTGAAAATGAATAATATTAAAAAACCAGTTGATTATTGAAAATGACATGAAAACCAGAATCACTCTAAAAAGAAATCGTAAAATTCGAAGTAAAGTTTCTTTTTCAATCCGAAAGCAACTAAAAGCAATGGGAATCAGATAAAATGAATAGGTCATTTCTGGAAAACGAAAACCTATTTTTGTTCCGATTGTTCCAATAAATTCTAAAATTGCATAAGCAAATACCAACAAAAAAACAGGGTTGATGGCATAAACCTTCCCGTTTTTAATAAAGTAAATCAAAGTGCAAATAATAAAAAATGCAGTTGCATAAATACCGACCCATCTGTTAAATATACTTAACACGAGCAGTGTAGAAATAGATAAAATTAACAATCCATGAATCGTAAATGCAGATTTTGGTTTTTTAATAATATCACTTTCAATAATTCCAACAATCACAAATGCAGCCACGAAGAAAATTAAAAGCAGATTCCCAAAATTTATAGAGTTTGCCAGTATAATATCAATCTGTTTATGAAACAACTTGATAAAAAGCAAACTAAGAATGGTAAAAACTATTAGAATGGTTGAGTAAAGATTTATTTTTTTCATATTAAAAAATTTTATTTTCTTCCAAAATCTGCCGGAATTTCACCCCAAACAGAGGTTTCCCATTTTAATATCTCGGTTTTATATTCGTTTTCATGCAACCATTTTTCAGCACGTTCTATCAATTCGAAAAGAATAGCATTTGCATCATTTTTTTCTAAAAGAGTTTTGGTTTTCCTGGCTTTTACCCATGCCAAAGCGGTTTTACTATCGGTGTAAACCGGCAAATTGCTGTTTTTTTGTTTTAACAATGCCAATCCATGAACAAGTGCAAGAAATTCTCCAATGTTATTAGTTCCGTCTTTAAATGGTCCCTGACGGAAAATTTCTTCACCGGTTTTGCTGTAAACGCCGCGATATTCCATTAATCCGGGATTGCCGCTACAAGCTGCGTCCACCGATAAACTTTCGAAATTTGGTAATCCCACTTTTGCAATTTCTTCCTTCGTTGGTTGTTTTGCTTTTGCATTTTTACCGATATAATTCCAGCAAGGAGAAACCATGGCTTCGCGCGCTTCGGCTTCGGTGGCAAATCCTTTGTAAATAGCGCCCTCAAAACCGTGTATTTGTCGCTTGCATTCTTCCCATGAACGGTAAATGCCGGGCTCTTTTCCTTCCCAAACCACGAAGAATTTATTCTTGCTCATTTTGTATTTTTACCATTGGTTGTATATGTCCTGCGAAAAATGTAATTTTGTGCCACTTAAAAGCGGTCCTGTAGTTCAATGGATAGAACAAGTGTTTCCTAAACACTAGATCCGGGTTCGATTCCCGGCGGGACTACAATTCAATTGTTCAATTTTCAATTGCCTAATTTCCAATTGTTTTCATTGGCAATTGAAAATTATTCAATTGGAAATTATCTTCCCGTCTTTCATTTCAATTACTCTATCCGAAAGTGCCGCCAGTTCTTTATCGTGTGTCACAATTACAATCGTCAATCCAAATTTATCGCGTAAATCGAACAACAATTTGTGAAGTTCATCTTTGTTTTTAGAATCCAAACTTCCCGAAGGTTCGTCTGCTAAAATTAGCGAAGGTTCGTTTATCAAAGCTCTGGCGACAGCAACGCGCTGTTTTTCACCACCCGAAAGTTCATTTGGTTTATGTTCCATCCGGTCGGTAAGTTGAAGATATTCAAGCAATTCTTTGGCTTTCTGTTCCGATTTTTTTTTGTCTTTTCGCCCGATTAATGCCGGAATCATCACATTTTCGAGTGCTGTAAACTCGGGCAAAAGCTGGTGAAACTGAAAAATAAAACCAATATGCTTGTTGCGGAATGAAGCCAGTTCTTTTTCGCCCAATTTACTGAAATCAATACCATTAATCCGAATCAGACCTTCATTTGGTTTATCAAGCGATCCTAAAATCTGCAACAACGTGGTTTTTCCTGCACCGCTTGGGCCAACAATCGATACAATTTCACCTTTTGTCACAGCCAAATCAACGCTTTTGAGTACTTCCAGTTCGCCAAAACTTTTACGGATATTTTTTGCCTGAATCATTTTTCTTATATTTTCCAAATATGGTTTGCAAAGTTATAATTTTCAGGCGATAAACTTACTTTTTTGATTGAAAAAATGTACCTTTGTAGTGTTTATAAACCAATTTAAGCTGAATTATCAGACTATATGTTGTCAGATGCCGAGTTAGGAACCATTGAATTCATTCGAAATGAACGCTCAAAACATATTCGTGTCCGAATTTTGAGTTCCGGTCTTAAAGTAACTCTTCCACCACGTGCAACTGAGGCTGAAGCAATGAAATTTATCAATTCCATTCGTGGAAAATTAATTCAAAAACAAGATAAACTAGAAAAAGGACTGGAAAAACGCAATATTCTGATTGACGAAAAAACGCAATTGCAAACGCTGACTTTTCTCGTGGAAGCCAAGCCGGTAGAACGGAAAAATATTTATTTTTCTTTAAAAAACAGCACTTTACAAATCGAATTTCCTGTCGGAACTGATTGTAATGAAACCAAAACGCAGGAATTTTTTTGGAATGGAATCAGCCATTTCCTTCGCAAAGAAGCCAAACGGCTTTTGCCGGACCGCACAAAACAATTGGCAGCCAAATTTGGTTTTGATTTTTATGATATTAAAATTCAGTCAAGCAAAACGCGCTGGGGAAGTTGCTCGCGGGCAAAAAGCATCAATTTGTCGCTTTACCTGATGTTGCTTCCGGCTCATTTGATTGATTATGTGATACTTCATGAGCTTTGCCACACCCGGGAAATGAATCATGGATTGAATTTTTGGAAATTAATGGACAAGGTGACTGACAAAAAGAGTAAGGAATTTCGCAAGGAATTGAAAAATTATCATATGCCGCAATAGCATGAAAACAAATTATAAATTTATTGGATTGTTAGTTTTAGCAATCGTTCTGGGAGTAATAATAGCCTGGATTGATTCGGGACCAAACTGGGATGATTCAGGAATAACTGCCGCCATGATTGTGTTGGTATCAGGAGTTATCAGTATAATTTATCCGAGCCGTCCGTTGATTTGGGGGTTAGCTGTAAGTGCATGGATTCCAATCTACGGAATCATTAAAACAGGAAATTTTTCCTTATTATTTATATTATTATTCGGATTGGGCGGAGCATTTCTTGGCTCGTTTATTCATAAACTAATATTCAAAAAGAACTAAATAATGAACTGGAACCAGCTTTTATCAACCAAACGTTTCGGACAGGAAGATTATTACAAAAAACGCGACGACGATCGTAGTGAATTTCAGCGTGATTATGACCGACTGATTTTTTCGGCGCCGTTTCGCAGGCTTCAAAATAAAACGCAGGTTTTTCCGCTTCCGGGAAGTGTATTTGTTCATAACAGACTGACTCACAGCTTAGAAGTTTCGAGTGTCGGACGTTCACTGGGTGTAAATGTTGCTCACCGATTGAAAAACAGAAGCATTGAAACACCCTATTTTGAAGAAATTGGTTCCATTGTTTCAGCCGCTTGTCTGGCACACGATTTAGGAAATCCACCTTTCGGGCATTCGGGCGAAAAAGCCATTGCCACTTATTTTTCGGAAGGAAACGGGATGAATTTAAAGGCCGAAATGACTGAGGAGGAATGGAAAGATATTATTTGTTTCGAAGGAAATGCCAATGCGCTGCGGTTGCTGACGCATCAGTTTAATGGCCGTCGACCAGGTGGTTTTGTGTTGACATACAGCACATTGGCATCGGTGGTAAAATATCCGTATGCTTCCATTTATTCTGATCCAAAAAAACAAAAATTCGGATTCTTCGATTCGGAAAAAGCTGATTTTGAAAAAATTGCAAATGAACTTGGAATTCCAAACTCGCCTGAGAATCCTAACCGTTTTGCCCGTCATCCATTGGTTTTTTTAGTGGAAGCTGCTGACGATATTTGTTATCAGATAATGGATATTGAGGATGCTCATAAACTCAAAATTCTGACTTCTGAGGAAGTAAAAAGTTTATTTCTTGGTTTTTTTAGTCCCGAAAAAATTGCCCGCCGAATGGAAACCATGAATATGGTAACCGATGTGAATGAGCAGATTGCGTATTTGCGTTCGTCGGTAATAGGGCAGTTGATTGACGAATGTTCGGTCGTTTTTGCTGAAAACGAAGCATCAATATTGAACGGAACTTTTAATTCATCACTTATCAAACAATTGCCGCAACATTCATTTGAAGCTTATAAAAATTGCGAAAAAACGGCGGTTGCCAAAATTTATCGTTCATCCGAAGTGCTTGACGTAGAACTTGCCGGCTACAAAATTATTCTAACGCTGTTGGAACATTTGGTGGTGGCAGTGCTAAGTCCTGAAAAAGCGTATTCAAAACAGCTTTTGATGCGCATTCCAGAGCAGTATGAAACCAATGCGCCAACTGTTTATGGTAAAATAATGGCGGTGCTGGATTATATTTCCGGAATGACCGACATTTATGCATTGGATTTATACCGGAAAATTACCGGTATGAGTATTCCTACATTGTAAGAGAGTTATTTCTTTTCCAGCTGCTTTTGAATCTTTTTTATAGCAGAATCAATTGATTTTTCGGGTTCGATAACATTGAATTCGCCCCAGAATTTAGGATCGGAGAAACCGGATGCTTCATCGCCAATGATGACCGAAGGTTTAAGCCGGTCTTTGAAATCGAAGGATTTCTTTTCAGCTCCTTGTCCCCAATCGGTCACAGCCATTTCCACTGTGGAAAAATAATTGGTATTGAATAGCCGTTTCTTCCATATTATTCTCATTCCCAATTCAATTCGGCTGTAAGCATAATACCATTTTCCATCTTTTTCCAGATAGTCAATGCGGTATTTGGTTTCAGTAGGATAAGCACGGGCATTGAAAGGTTTTTTCTTGATAAACATTTCTGCTGCAGCATCTTTATCGGTCAGATTCAGACTGAAAACTGCACTTTTCAGAGCTATTGTTTGAGCATCGATATACAATTTTCCGAAATACATTGGATATTTAGACCCGGGACGTTGTTTGAAATCAAGTACATAAATCAGCCGGTTATCTTCGTGAGCTGTATGATCGAAAGTAAACTCATAATTGGCAATCATATCGTCGGTGAAAATATAATCCGGATTTTTCATAATGTCCAGATACAGAGAATTATACGGTCCGCCCTGCAATTTGAAAGCCAACGTGTCTAACTTATTGTAATCTGCTTTTTTGCGGGATTTGTAAAGCCGAACAGCATCCGGTTTAAAAGATGTATAAGGTTGTTTGTTGATTTCAACCACCGCTTCAGAAAGCGATACGTAAGCCGATTTGTTTTTGCGGATGGTTTCCCGATAAAAGGCGGTCATTAAAGTCTGTGCATTGAAATAATTGTCACCTCGTTTGTCCAGAACCGCCCGGATAAGCACTTCAGCATCTTTCGAAATTACATTTAGCTCAGGCAGTTGAATCGGCGAAGGTTCCAGTTCAATGCGTGATTGATCAGGTTTTAAATCGGCGAGAGCTACCAGTTTGTTTTTGTACCCGATAAATGTGATTTTGATTTTTGGATTGGCAATTTCTTTTGAAATCTTAATTGAAAAATCACCTTCGGAGTTGGAAATAGTAGAGATATTAGTTCCAACAACCGTCAAACCGGCATAAGCAAGATTTGCACCCGATTTTTTATCGACAATTTTACCTTTCAATTCAATAAAATTATCTGAATCATTGTTTTTTACCGGTGGAAAATCAATTGCAAACAAAGGAATTGCAAATGCAATTAAGAACAAAAAAATGGCATAAATCGACAAAGATTTGTTTAATAGAAAGCCCGGTTGTGTTCTCATAATAAATTGGATTTAAATCAAGAGACTGTAAAAATAGATAAAATTGTCTGATTGGAAAAATTCAAAAAAAATCAGTACAAGCTAATCTGAAATTACAACAAAAAAAACGGTTAAATAATTGAATTCTTTTTGGTTATAGCATTAATTCCAGTTGGTTGAAACATGAAAACTTTAATTTGCCTTGTGATGCAGAACAAATTTTGTGACTTTTCGTGTGGTGCCCGAATACACTTCCAGAATGTATATACCGTTTTTTAATTCGTTTACATCAATTGAAGCATCCGCCTGAAATTTATCCGTTTTGATGGTTATTCCTTCGGAATTTTTTATGAAGTAGGTGGATTTGGTCGGACTGTTCACTTTTACTGTAAATTTGGAATCTTCCGGAGTAATTGGATTTGGATAGGCTACCAGATTAAAATCTTTCTCAGGTAAACTCCCATTTTCATCCCACGCAGATCCCACATACTTTCCCCAAATGAATTCAACAAGTTCAGGGTGATCTACAAAAGGATTCCTATTATGCTGTAAAAGGTATACGGCATTATTTCGGTTTATTTCCTTGGTGCTCACTGTATCTGTCCGATGCCATTTTAAAAGCAGTTCAATTGCATTCGGTCGGAAAACCGGATATGTGCCGCCATACATCATGCTTTCGGTACCGGTACTTTGCCAGCGGGTGGAATAATCTTCATAACAGGTTACCATGTACATGTAATCACGTGCAAAATCGCCTTTATATTCATCTGCAGGCTCAAAAACAAAACCTGAATATTGAGGTAAATAACTTGTAGAAGGTCCTACTTTTACCACTCCGTTTGTAAAATCAGGTGTTCCGGTTACTTCGCCAATCGGATAATTTAATTTGGCTGAATTGGCGGTAGCATCTGATGGATACAGGTTATGCAAATCAGTTCCCATTGGTATTGAATTTTCCTGTCCTGAAGCAACGCCAAACCAACTTTTTGGCAACGAGTGTTCGCGGTTTAATCCACTAAAGCTGGTACGATGAATATTGGAATACATATCCCAGAAATAACCTTCAGGACGCCAATCAGTTGTTTTAAAATAAGTGCTTGATGTATAGTAATCTAATTGAGTATGCGGCCTGATAATATTAAAAATGGCGGTTTTAAGTTCTGCTCCTTTTTTGCCGTTTGCAGCATCATAATATCCTGCAGGAGCCTGAGCTTGTACTAAAAACGCTACGAGAAGAAGGAAAGAAACAGAGATATTTTTAATTTTGAAAAAAGGAGATTTCATTCAGTAC
>CAIYTJ010000362.1 GCA_903929065.1 uncultured Bacteroidales bacterium
ACCGGTTCGTCAGCCAATATGAGAATTTACAATATGAAGATTAATCCTTTGGCAACTTACGACGATTGGGGCGACTGGTATTATTCAGGTTCATATAAGTACACAGCTGCCACCTGGCCGGGAACTCCTGCTGTGAGGGAGTTAAAAGCTGCAAGTGGAATTACTTCTGCCGATTTTACAACCCTGAATGTTGATGCGATGGCAACTCAAACAGTAGGTGCGACAACCACAACAACTGCAGGAATGTATGTTTCACTGGTATCTTATCCGACAGGTGCAACTACTTTCCCTTATTCAAGCAGAATATTCAATAATCAGGTAGTACTGACACGAACAACCGTCAATGGAGTAAGTAAGCGGGTTTTCATCGTTTTTGAAAATTCAGATCCGTCAACGTATAATGCAACATTACCCGGATTGTCGCCTTCAACTTTCAGTATAAAAGTTGAGAAGTAATTTAGTTCACTTTTCTCAACAATAAATCAAAAGAATAACTGGTAACAAGACAAAGTCACCGGTTATTTTTTTGAAAAACCAGAAATCAAAGATTTAAAACTAGAAATTAAATACACAAAGCATTTAAATCATCTAATTTTGTTGTATCAAAAAATCTGCAAAAGATAGAATTATCAAATACTTTAAATATTAGCATCATGAAATCAAAAAAAAATACCTCGTTTTTCAACAACAGACTTATCAAACTCTCAATTATGTCTGTCGTTTTTATGTTTTTTTCTGTCTGTACTTTTGCTCAAGTTACAACATGGACTGGCCCTGCGACCGGTGGCGATTGGGCAACTGCATCCAATTGGTCAGGCGGAAAAACTCCGGCAGCAACTGATTCGGTTTTTATTGCCAGTGGCAATCAAGTAACATTGTCAACCGATGCCGGTATTATTAACAGTATGACTGTTCAAGGCAAATTGACAGTAGCTTCAGGTGGAATATTGGCTATAGAACAAAACAGAAGTTCCATATCACTTTTACAAATTAATGGAGGTGAAGTTGACAATGCCGGCTCAATAACCCTTACTCAGAAATTAGCCAACATAAATCCCGGAATTGCTTTGGCAGACGGCACAGCCAACAGTACTTTTAAAAACACCGGAGTTTTATCTATCAATATGTCATTGACAGGTGCGACAGGCAATTGCGTTTCTTTTAAACAAGCTACAGGTGGTACAGCTACCTTCGTTTTGGGTGGCACCATGACTTTCACTCCGGCAGCCACAAAAAATATTTTCAAGAACCTTTTGGGAAATGGACAAATTGATGGAACGGCTGTTATTGGTAGTGCTGCTGCCTATCAGAACTGTAGCTTGCTTCAGGTTGCAGCTGGAAATTTTACTATATTAGCAAATGCGAATATAGAGTTCTATAGTGGATTAACCTCCGGAGCTACCGTGACGATGACTAATGCCGGAACTGCATCATTAGCCAGTACTGCCACATTAACCAATAACGGAACATTAATGATTCATGCCAATTCGGCGGCTACAGGCAATGCCCTTCAATTTGGCCCCGGAATCTTTGCTACCAGCATACTTGCAAATTCAGGAACAATTATTATTGATGGCACTTATAGTTCTTCTTACGGTAGTATTAACTGTGGCGGAACTGATGCAACTTCTTATGCGGTTATCAACAATCTGAGTGGTGGAACGATATCTGTTTCAAATTTCTATGGTACTAATATTACTACAACCAGCACTACCGTTACCGGTGGTTCTGCTCTTACAGCAGCGAATCTCAAAAATGCTACCGTGAATAATTCAGGCATAATATCTCTAAACTCTTATGGCAGATGTATGATGTTTGGTGGAAGCTTATGTACGTTTAATAACAATAGTGGAGGTCTTGTTACAGTTACCACAGGTATAACAGGATCTACATCCAATACCGGTTCCTGTTTTATTTACAACAACCCCGGTGCTACCTTTGATTTTAATGTACCTGCCAATGGTGGTATAGGGACCATTCCGAATGCCTATTATGCCATTCATAGTGCTTCAAAAATTCTTTTTACCAATAGTGGAGGTACCGTAACCGGAAGAGGAACATTTATGACCGGCACTTTTGTGCCATCTACCGGTACGATTGCTCCGGGTAACGGAAACGGAGCAACTCCTTATGGTTTATTCGCAATTAACGCTACTGCGCTAGATTTCAGCAAAAGTACTTTGTCATTGAAAATAGGCGGTAATTCTGCCGGTGTCAATCAGGACCAAATTAATTTAGGAACGGCTTCGGCAGCGGTTAACATCTCTGGAACTGCTTTAAACTTAACTTTTGATCCAGCATATACTCCTGCGAACCTTGTTGATAGTATTGTATTGATTAAATCAACTAGTTCAACTGCTCCGGTCATTACCGGAAATTTTGCTTCAACTAGCTTGCCTACCGGCTGGGCGTTAAATTATACACCTGCTGTAACACGTTTGATTTATACTACACCTAATGCCCTTCAAAATATAAATATGTTGAATGCCAAAATTTATGCTGTAGATAATCAATTAAAAGTTTCACTTGGAAATGATGTGCCTGCAGACTTAAAGATAATGGATTTGACCGGAAGAATAATGATTGAAACGCTGGTAAAAGGACAAAATAATACAATTACTACAGATGGATTAAAAGGTATATTCATCGTTCGATTGAAAACCGAGAATGGTGATTATTCACAGAAAATTAGTTTGTAAACATTTATATCTCTAAAATCTGCCAAGAACAACAAAATGAAGTGTAAGCTATTTTTATTGCTACTTATATCGGCCTCGTATTTGATGGCTCAAACCACTCCACAAATTATTAATGTGGAAGGGCGGAAAACTATCTCACTGGATGGAGTCTGGAAAACCATCGTCGATCCATTCGAAAACGGGTATTACGATTATCGTCGTATGCCCATTAAAAACGGATATGGAGCTGATAAAGATATAACCGATAAAACCGTTTTGCAGGAATATAATTTTGCAACCGATAAAACCCTGTTTGTTCCGGGCGACTGGAACACACAACGTCCCGAGTTGTATTATTACGAAGGAACTGTCTGGTACAGAAACCGATTCCAATATCAGTTGAAAGACAATAAACGTGTTTTTCTGCATTTTGGAGCTGTAAATTACGAAGCCATTGTATTTGTAAATGGCAATGAAATTGGTAAACATATTGGTGGGTTTACTCCCTTTAATTTAGAAGTTACGGGACTTTTAAAAAACGGAGAAAATTCTCTGGTAGTAAAAGTTGACAATAAACGAGCATTTGACGCAGTACCAACTGTAAATTCCGATTGGTGGAACTATGGCGGAATCACCCGTCAGGTTTCACTGATTGAAACGCCTGCCACCTTTGTTCGCGATTATTACTTACAATTGAAAAAAGGCGATAAAAATACGATTAGCGGTTGGGTGCAATTGGATGGCAATCAGTCTGGCAAAAATGTAAAAGTAGAAATTCCTGAACTGAAAATCAGTAAAACAGTAACACCTGATACCAAGGGTTATGCATCTTTTGAACTTATAGCCAAACCAACTTATTGGTCGCCAGAAAACCCAAAACTGTATGATGTAACTATAAGTACTGATAATGAGTTAATTGCTGATAAAGTAGGTTTTAGAACCATTGAAACACAAGGAACAAAGATTCTGTTGAATGGAAAATCGATATTTTGCAGAGGTATTTGTATTCACGAAGAAGCGGCATACAGCAATCGCAGAGCTTCAACGTCGGAAGAAGATTTGATTTTGCTGCAGTGGGCAAAAGAAATGGGCTGTAATTATGTTCGTTTGGCACATTATCCGCACAACGAACAAATGATTCGCCAAGCTGAAAAAATGGGATTGATGGTTTGGTCTGAAATACCTTGCTACTGGACTATTCAGTGGGGAAATCCGGCTACTTATAAAAATGCAGAAGCTCAGCTTTCGGATATGATTACTCGCGATAAAAACCGTGCGAATATCATTATCTGGTCTATTGCCAACGAAACACCGCATGGAGCAGAACGCTTAAGTTTCCTGACCCGATTAGCAGCTAAAGCACGTGAACTTGACCCTGTCAGACTAATAGGTGCTGCCATGGAAAAAGAGGAAGTAAAGCCCGGATTAATGACAGTTAATGATGAATTGGGCAAAGTATTAGACATTATCAGTTTTAATGAATATGTAGGTTGGTACGATGGTTTACCCGAAAAATGTGATCGTGTAAACTGGACCTTTTCAGAACAAAAACCGGTATTTATCAGTGAATTTGGTGGAGAAGCACTTTATGGATATTCTGGTGGAAAAACGGAAAGGTTTACAGAAGACTATCAGGAAGATATGTATATCCGAAGTGTCAATATGATGAAACGAATTCCCGGATTGGCAGGCGTTACTCCCTGGATATTGAAAGATTTCCGATCACCACGCCGTCAGCTTCGCGATTTTCAGGATGACTTTAACCGAAAAGGATTAGTGTCTGACAAAGGTCAAAAAAAGAAAGCCTATTTTATTATGCAGAAATGGTACGAAGAGTTGAAAAACCAATATAAATGATTCAATTTCAATTATTTATTAC
>CAIYTJ010000363.1 GCA_903929065.1 uncultured Bacteroidales bacterium
GAACGCTGCTAAAGAAAAAAGAAACAATAACATGAAACTATTCAATTCCTCAGACTTGGTTAAGATAATCCTCATCCTTGTCGTTTTCGGAATAGCAATTGCAGTAACTTTACTTCCAAGATAAGTTGCATATAACAAAATTATGGCTTATACCAACCTTAACCCGCAAGTTGTATAAAGATGTCCAAATCTAAGGCATTTGTTACAAAGTGCCACGCGGAGGCTGGCTAACCCTTATTCGATACATATGGGACTCTGACTATTTCAACAACCTCAGTCATAAAAAACTAGGGTTATAAATGTAGATTGATTTTTAATGTTTGTAATAAACTAATCTTTTATTAAAACCTAAATTTTATGAAAAAAATTACTCTTCTTAGTTTGTTGGCAGTTATCTTTTCTGCCGGCCAGTTAAAATCACAGAATGTGATTGCACTTACTACTGTAAATGGACAAACAACTGTTTATAATTTATTTGATACAGCACTAAAACAAGCCAACACAGGCGATTTCATTTATCTTCCCGGAGGGACATTCAGTTTGACTTCAGATATAAAAAAAGGAGTAAATATAATAGGTGCGGGTCATTATCCAGACTCTACGGCATACACAAACCGTACAATTATTGAAGGCGATCTGAATATTGGAGCAGGTGCAAGTAATGCATTAATCGAAGGATTGTACGTAATTGGAAACATTAATTTCACGCTTAATCAGAAAACTGAAAATGTGATGATCAGAAGATGTAATGTCAACGCAATTAATATTGGAAATAATTGGGCCAGAGCGGATTCTAACAGATGTTACAACCCCCAGTTTATTGATAATATAATACGCGGAAGTATTTCATTTTCGGAATCATTTGGCTTTTTGATGAAGGGTAACATTATAGGGGGAGCTGCACAGGTTTGTATCTATCATGGTGGTTCCATTGAAAATAACATATTTCTATCGGTTGGCGAAAGAGTCACTTTGGCTGATTTACGTAATGTTACTTTCAAAAACAATATTTTCATGAATAATCAAAGCCTGAGTTGGAACGGTTACGCTTGTTACGGATATGATGGTGCGTGCGGAACATTTAATTGCAACTTTATTAATAACATGTTTGTCGGAAAAGATACCACATTGAACATATTTGCATTAGCACCGGTACGAACCGGTAATATTTTTATGGTAAATCCTTCAACTATATTTGTAAATCAGACAGGAAAAGTATTCGATTATAATCACGATTATGCGTTGAAGCCCACATCCCCGGGTAAAAATGCCGGTGACGATGGTACTGATATAGGAATTTATGGTACAACGAGTCCCTATAAAATTAGCGCGATGCCATCAAATCCGCATATTTCATTTAAATCCATTCCGACTTCAACACTTCCAAATGGTACTATACAGGTAAAATTTAAAGTCACTGCGCAGGATAGATAATATTCTCATTATCAACCAATATAACGATGTTGATCTCTGTATTTCCAACTTTCTATGGTATATTTATATAGCTCAGCTACCGGAAATTATAGGAATTTTCAATCAACATGAATAACAATACTAAAAATATTAGAATGAAAAATAGAATAATACAATTTATCTTATTCTGCAGCATAATCCCTACTCTTTTTGCTCAGAATAAAATCAGACAACTGGAATATTGGCTTGATAATGATTACGCATCAAAGCAAATTATAAATATTACCCCCACTGCCAATCTTACTATGAATAGCACTATTCAAATCAACGGATTAAAGACTGGTTTACATGTTTTGAATTTCAGGTTTGTGGATACAAATAATAAATATAGTTCAATTGGCAAACAGGCTATTGAAGCTTTTTCGACTAATCAACTGATTAATAAATACGAATACTGGTTTGATGGGAATTATAACAATAAGTCAACAATATCCATACCTCCTGCATCGACAATTAGC
>CAIYTJ010000364.1 GCA_903929065.1 uncultured Bacteroidales bacterium
ATTCTGTTTTAAATTATCCAATAATGACGGCAAAGTTAGAATATTTATTCATAAACAAATTGAATTCGTGCTTTTAACTGCAATTTTTTATCAACGATTAAACCCTTCGTATTAATACTCGTCAAATAAGCAAAACAGATAAACACAATCAACTTTAATTTTAAAATTCAGGCGTATGAAAACTCGAAATTTATGGGCAATTATGGCCATTTCGGCCGGATTTGCATTTTTAGGTACATCTTGTACAAACGAAAACAATGTAGCAACCGATGCTTCATTGACAACTACAGTAACCGATGAATCACAAGCTGCATCGCTAAGTGATGCTGTAATCGGTCAGGCAGATATTTATGCTAACACGCTTGCCAGCAATGGATATTCAGGCTCATTGGCAGTGAAAGGCACAGTAGAAGCTACAGGCCCTACAATTACGATTGACAAAAAGGATTCAGTTAATTTCCCAAAAACAATTACGATTGATTTTGGCACTGCCGGATATATCAACGACAGAAATGATACCATTCAAGGCAAAATTATAATCACCATCAGTGACAAATTGTGGAAATCGGGTGCAACAAAAACAGTTAGTTTAGTAAACTTTTATGTAAATGGTAATAACATAAAAGGCATGAAAACAATTTTAAATAATGGCACAAGCATGTCTGTAACTGCTTCTGACACCATTGTTCGGGTCGACAAATCAACCATTATACGCAATGCTATTCGCACACGTACACGGATCAGTGATAATGGAACTCCAAAAATTTTCTGGGACGATAAATTTTCTATAACCGGCTCTACAACTGGAATAAATGCCAAAGGAATAGCTTATACAGTGGAAATAACCAACCCGTTAATAGGCTATAATAATTTCAAATTCTTTGTTCAGGGGACTGTAACTACCACTACTCAAACCAGAACCGCAACACTTGATTATGGCGATGGAACGCGTGATAACAAAGCCACACTTACTATTAATGGTGTTACGAAAAATATAACACTAAGAAACTAATATATCAACGTTTTGTTTTTTTAATCAGAAATGGTCGTGAAGCAAATTGCTTTACGGCCATTTTTTTAGCAGGTGTCCTGAAAATTTAATATCTTTGCACACCAAATTCACTGATAACTGTTTACTGCTAACCGATCACTGAAATGCTTTCCATCCCTGATGATTATCATTTATACCTGAAACTCGAAAAAAGCTTATCGCCACATACGATTGAAGCCTATGAACGTGATTTGCAAAAGCTGAACAGTTATCTTACCGATGCACACGTATCGCCGGAAAAAGCCTCGACAGAAATACTTCGTGATTTTATCATCGAGATTAGTAGTTTAGGCATTCATCCGCGGTCTCAAGCACGAATTTTGTCGAGTATAAAATCGTTTTATCATTTTCTGATTTACAGGAATATCCTCGATAATGACCCGACTGAATTGCTGGAAAGTCCGAAAATTGGTTTACGTTTGCCGGAAGTACTTTCGGTAGAAGAAATAAATGCAATTGTTGAAGCTATCGATTTGTCGAAACCAGAAGGGCTGCGAAATAAAGCCATTATTGAAGTACTTTACGGTTCCGGTTTGCGGGTTTCGGAGTTGATAAACCTGCAACTTTCAAAACTTTATCTGGACGAAGGCTATATGTTGGTGGAAGGAAAAGGCAGCAAACAACGCCTTGTGCCCATGTCGCCGGAAGCTTTGAAACAGACAAATCTCTGGAAGATTGATCGTAATATGTTGGATATCAAAAAAGGAAATGAAGATTTCGTATTCCTGAATCGCCGTGGAACGAAACTGAGCCGTGATATGATTTTCAAAATTGTAAAAGATTTAGCAATGCAGGCAGGAGTCCGAAAAAATGTGAGTCCGCATACTTTCCGGCATTCTTTCGCCACGCATTTACTTGAACACGGAGCCAATTTACGGGCCATACAGCAATTACTAGGACACGAATCCATCACTACCACAGAACTTTATGCCCATATTGATGTGCATTTTCTGCGAAAAACGGTGTTGGATTGCCATCCGGGATATAAGAAGAAAAAAGAAGTTGAATGAATTATAAATAATGAACGTTTTATTTTGAAAAAATTAAAATATAAAATAAGTTGGTCGAAGTTTGTTGTTTTTTTGACAATCATTCTTTTATGTTCAACAACAACCTTACTAGCCCAGGAAACCATGGTGGTTGGTCAGGTGGTAAATGCTGCTGACAGAACTCCGATTTCGCAGGTTAATATCACATTCAAGAATACTGAAAATGTGGTTCAGAGCAATGACGAAGGTTATTTTCTGATTAAAACACAAGGTAAAAATACTACGTTGGTGTTTTCATGCATTGGATTTAAACATCAGGAAATCAATATAAAACGTGGACAAAACGTAGGAATTGATGTTCAGCTGCAAGAAGAAAGCACCTTATTGCAGGAAACTTTTGTGATTCCGGGAGCCAATCCGGCATTGGAATTAATGAAAAGAGTCCGGCTGATGCGAAAAGTGAATGATATCAGCCAACAACAGGGTTTTTCGGCCGAAAGCACCGAGCAAAATCTGGTTTTACTCAGTAAAATAAATCAACGAACGATCAGCAAACGGATTTTTGATCAACTGAAAACGGGCAATTTATCCAAAACCGATTCTTCGCTGGTATTGCCACTATATATGGCTGAAACTAAATTCAGTTTAACTCCGCAAAAAAAAACAGGAAATCTCGAAAAACATTTTTTCTTCACCCGAAAGCGGTGTAAAAATTCTCGAAAAACTAGTCGGCGATCTGGAAACCGAATTGAATTTTTATGATAATTCTGTTTCGGTTTTTGGTAAAGGAATGGTCAGTCCGCTGGCTAACGTTGGTTATGCATATTACGATTACTATTTGGCTGACAGCATTCACTCTGCATCCGGAAAGCAATATGAAATTCATTTCCGAACCAAAAACATTAAAAACCTGGCATTCAATGGAAAATTGTGGATTGATTCCGCTTCGCTGGCACTTACAAAAATTGAAGCTGAATTGCCCAATCAGGCTAATATCAACTTTATCCATAACCTTCGGATTTCGGAAAATTTTGTGCCACAACCTAACCATCGCTGGACACGCCAATCGGAAGAAATGGCACTAAATATGAATTACGAACTGCTGGCAGACAGCATTCACCCAAAACCGGAAATTTTCGTAAAACGCAGTGCAACTTACCATTATACCAATTCAATAACTGCGCCGGCAGGCAATTTCGCCCAAAGCGTTTACAGTGCCGAAAATCTGAATGACAAATTGAAAGACCTGAACAATACGCCGATGTTGCGCACAGCCAAGTGGATTGCCGACGTGATGTTTACCGGTTATATGGATTTGGGGAAAATCGACCTTGGCAAGGTGGAACAAATTATCCGAATCACAGATATTGAAGGCGCGAGACTTACATTGCCATTCCGAACCAATGAAAAATTATGGAAAAATGTTTCGATTGGCGGTTATGTGGGTTACGGTTTTGGAAATCAGGTGGTGAAATACTCGGGGTTTGCGCAATATAAATTTCCGGGAGAAAAACGCCGGATTCTGGGTGTGAATTATACCAACGATTACCGCCGGGTAGATTATAATTATAACGATTTTCTGTTTCGCGAAAATCCGTTGATAACCGGCGATGAAGATATTTCCAGTTCAGTTTTTGCCATGAAATCCGCCGGAAAAATGAGCGAACGCCATGAAACATCTTTCTCATTTTCAAATGAATGGAATCAAAACATCGAAAGTTTTCTTTATTTGCGGAATAATATTTTGTTTGCCAACGCTTCCATGCCAATGGTTCAAAACGGCTTAACGTTCAATTCATTGCAACAACAATCCGTGACATTGGCAACGCGTATTTCGTTTGGTGAACGAAAATACAACGACCATATGCAGCGAATTTATATTTCGAACACCAAACCGGTGATTTACGGAATCATGGAATTTGGAAATTATCAATTTGGCAGTCAAACGGGCAATTATGGTAAAATTTCCACTACTGTTCGCCAGTTTTATAAATTTGATATTGGCCAGCTAAACTATATTTTGGAGGCAGGTTTGATTTTCGGAAATGTACCGTATCAGTTGCTCGAAGTGCCACCCGGAAGCGAAACCGGCGGTTACAGCACCTTTCAATTCAACATGATGAATTTCGGAGAATATGTTGCCGACAAATATGTAAACCTCCACACCGAATTAACACTAAACGGATTAATTATGAATCAGATTCCGCTGATCAAATACCTGAATTTGCGCGAAATGTGTTCGTTTAATGTGGCTTATGGAAGTCTGAACGATTCACATAAATTACAGCTTGATTATCCAACTTATATGAATCCGCTAAATAAACCATACGCTGAAGTTGGCGTTGGATTGACCAATATTTTGGGCATTTTCACGCTTCAATCAGTTTGGCGATTGACAGACTTGAATCATACCGGTTTGGATGCGAAAAAAGTTGCACCATGGGGATTGCGGGGGTGTTTGAGTTTGAGTTTTTAATGTAATTCAAGAACTAAACCATAAAATGGGCTTAAAATCTTTGTGCAAAATTATGTTCTGAGTGCCTTAGTAGTTAATCTTTTGATAAAAAATTCTATCTTTGTCAGCTAATAACTGAGAATTAAAATAGCAACTAAATAATATGGAAACAACAAAACTTCAAATTGCCATTATCGGAGCCGGAAACATGGGCGGCGCTATTGCCCGTGGACTTTCGAAAGGGAAGCTCGTTCAATCGAAAAACATTCGCGTTAGTGATGTTTCTCAAGCCAATCTGGATGCCATCAAAGCATTTAATCCTGAAATTACGGTTAGTAATTCAAATCGGGACATTGTAAAAAATGCTGATATTGTGATTCTTGCCGTAAAACCGTGGCTGGTTGAAATCGTTTCAGAAGAAATTGAAAATCTAATGGATTTCAAAACACAAATTATCGTTTCCATAGCTGCCGGAGTTGATTTTTCAAAATTGTCAACGCTTTTTAATGCTGAAGCCACACTTTTTCGGGTAATTCCGAACACGGCTATTGATGTGCTTCAGAGCGTTTCAACGATTTCCTCATTCAATGCTTCAAAAGAACAGGAAGAACTGATTGTTTCCTTATTTGCCGAATTAGGCAAAGCGTATCTCGTTCCGGAAACACAGTTAAATGCCTTTATGTCATTGTCTTCGTGTGGAATTGCGTATGCATTTCGTTATATCAGAGCAGCCACCGAAGGTGCTGTGGAAATGGGAATTTATCCAAACATTGCCAAAGAAGTGGTGATACAAACCTTACGCGGTGCCATCGATTTACTCGAAGCAACCGGTTCGCATCCAGAGGTGGAAATCGACAAAGTGACTACTGCCGGCGGGACAACTATCAAAGGACTGAATGAAATGGAAGCACAAGGATTTACCAATGCAGTGATTAAAGGATTGAAGGCTTCGCATATAAAATAAACATTCTGAAAATCATTTGAAATAAAACTCTCATGAACACACAAATAAAACAAATTGCCGAACGGCTGCGCGGACTGCGCGACGCGTTGAATTTTTCAACGGCAGAAGTGGCATCGAAATGTGGTGTCAGCCAGATAGATTATGAAAAATACGAATCGGGAAATTCCGATATTCCAATGAGTTTTATCTGCGATTTGGCTCAGATTTTTGGAATAGAAACTACTGCCCTGATTTCGGGTAATGATCCGCATTCACTGGCTTATTCCGTTACCCGTAAAGGAACCGGAGCAAGCGTGGAACGCACAAAATCGTATAAATATCAAGCGCTGGCTTCAGGTTTCAGACATGCCAAAGCAGAACCTTTTGAAATCACTGTAGAACCATCCGACAAACCGTTTCATTTAAATTCTCACGCAGGACAGGAATTTAATTTTGTACTTGAAGGAACTATGCAACTGCATATTGCCGGAAATGATATTACCCTATACGAGGGCGACAGCATTTATTTTGATTCTTCCAAACCACATGGAATGAAAGCATTAAATGGAAAGGAAGTGAAATTTTTGGCAATAATAATTTAAAAATAACCACTAAGCCACCAAGTACACAGAGAAACACTAAGAATTTATTTGTGAAACTTAGTTATCTCACTTCCTTAGTGGTAAATCAGATATTTATGTTAGAAAAATATTTAAAACAAACACAATTTACCGACTTTGAGGATTTCAAAGCAAACTACAAACTACTCGTTCCCGAAAATTTCAACTTTGCGTATGACGTTGTTGACGCGTGGGCTGCCAAAGAACCAAACAAAAAAGCGCTTCTTTGGACCAACGACCAGGGCGAATGCCGCGAATTTACCTTTGGCGAAATAAAGAAATACAGCGACCAAACTGCTTCGTATTTCCAGTCGCTGGGCATCAAAAAAGGCGACATTGTGATGGCCATTTTGAAACGCCGGTATGAGTTTTGGTTTACTATTATTGCATTGCATAAAATCGGTGCAGTGATTATTCCCGCCACTCATTTACTGACCAAAAAAGATCTCGTTTACCGCAATAATGCCGCCGATATCAAAGCCATTGTTGCCGTGGGCGAAGAAACCATTATCAACCATATAAACGATTCGATGCCCGAATCACCAACTGTGGAAATACTGATTTCGGTCGGGCCGATTGTTCCTGAAAACTGGAATGATTTCCATAGAGGAATTGAAAATGCTGCTCCTTTTACCAAAGTTGAAAATGCCAACACGAACGACGATTTGTTGATTATCAGCTTCACATCGGGAACTACAGGCAATCCGAAAATGGTGACTTTGGATCATAAATATCCTTTGGCGCACATTGTCACGGCAAAATATTGGCATAATCTCCACGAAAACAGCATTCACTTAACCATTGCCGATACCGGTTGGCTGAAAGCCGTTTGGGGGAAATTATACGGTCAGTGGATTGTTGGTTCATGCGTTTTCGTTTACGACCACGAAAAATTCACGCCGGCAGCCATGTTGGAAATGATTCAGAAATACCGCATCACATCACTTTGCGCACCGCCAACTATTTTCAGGTTTTTGATTCGTGAGGACATCACTAAATACGATTTGTCGTCGCTGGAGTATTGTACCATAGCGGGCGAAGCGCTTAATCCGGCAGTTTACGAGCAGTTCCTCAAACTTACCGGCATTCAACTCAAAGAAGGTTACGGACAAAGCGAAACCACGCTCAGTATTTTCACTTCGCCTTGGACCGAACCAAAACCGGGATCGATGGGATTGCCAAATCCGCATTATGATGTGGATTTACTTACTACCGAAGGCCGTACTGCCGAAGTAGGTGAACAAGGCGAAATTGTTATTCGAACTGACAAACGCTATCCGGAAGGCTTGTTTAAAGGTTATCATCGCAATGCCGAACTGACCGAAAACGCCTGGCACGACGGTATTTATTACACCGGCGACGTGGCATGGCGCGACGAAGACGGCTATTTTTGGTTTGTTGGCCGGAACGATGATGTGATTAAAAGTTCGGGTTACCGCATCGGGCCGTTCGAAGTGGAAAGTGCGCTGATGACTCATCCGGCTGTGGTGGAATGTGCTATTACCGGCGTACCCGATGAAATCCGTGGACAATTGGTTAAAGCAACGATCATTTTATCCAAAGAATATAAAGATAAAGCCGGTGAAGAATTGGTGAAAGAAATTCAGGAACATGTGAAAACGGTGACTGCACCTTATAAATATCCGCGGATTATCGAATTTGTGGACTCACTTCCGAAAACAATTAGTGGAAAAATTCGTAGAACAGAAATTCGTCAAAAAGACAATGAAAAATTATAAGTTATGAAAATAATAAATCTATCGGAAAATAATTCCGTTCTGAAACATTACCTGAAAGAGATTCGTTCGGTAAAAATTCAAAAAGATTCGATGCGTTTTCGCCGGAATATGGAGCGAATCGGTGAAATAATGGCATACGAAATCAGTAAAACCATGCGTTACAAAGCCGAGGAAGTAAAAACACCTCTTGGCATGGCACCAACCGAAGTAATCGATGAAAAAATTGTGATTGCTACTATTCTTCGTGCGGGATTACCATTTCACACCGGTTTTCTGAGTTATTTCGATTCAGCAGAAAATGCTTTTGTATCGGCCTATCGTAAATACAAAGATGCGTTGAAATTCGATATTTTTATTGAATATATAGCCTCGCCGAATCTGGATGGAAAAACAGTAATTATTACCGATCCCATGTTGGCGACAGGTAGTTCTATGGAGCTGGCTTACGGAGCATTACTTACCAAAGGAAAACCGGCTCATATTCATATTGCAACCGTAATTTCGAGCCAGGTGGCGATTGATTATGTGGCATCCCATTTCCCCGAAACTAAAACCACCGTTTGGGCAGCGGCCATTGACCCTGAGTTGAACGAACATTCGTATATTATTCCGGGATTGGGTGATGCAGGCGATTTGGCTTACGGGGAGAAATTGTAACTGAAATACAGTCTATTTCAAAACAGGCTGATTCAAACGATTGAATCAGCCTGTTTCCATCATTACAAAACCTTAAAAAACAACTTCTTTATCCCTGCATAGCCGGCAATCAATACCAAAAGCAAGCTGATACCATCACCAATCGGTAAGCTGCCCAATGGATTTGGATCGACACCCGGATGGGTACCTCCACCGGTGCCATTATTATCGGTATTAGCATTCTGTTTGGTGGTTCCAACTGTATTAGTATGTGTGGAGTTAAGCTTTGTGTTGATAGACACATAGCCGCCCATTTGCACTCCTGAACCACTTTTTGAACCTTTACCACCCGATGCAATGGCCAAATCACCTGAAGTGCCACCCGCATGACCTGCATTTTGTTCCTGATTCATAGCAGAATAAGTTCCATCAGCAAACCGCCTGTTCATTCCACTATATGTGCTTTCGCTGAATTTACGGCCTTTGCCTTCTGCATTTACCAGCGCAAAATCAACAAGATCATATTGATGGGTTCGTGCTATTAAACGGGCATTTTTGAATTTTCCGTTTAAATCTACTCCAATACTCGTTAAAGCCTGATTAGCGGCTTTGGTTGTAACACCACTAAAGGAGTTTCTCAAGGGAGTAAACGGCAGTGCCAAAATTACACTTGCTACAGTTAATACACCCAGAATTACAATGTTTATACCCTTTTTCATCGTCGTATATTTTTAGCGAATAATGATTTTTTCTGTTGTCTTTTCATTTTCTGTGGTTGCTTTGGCAGAATAAACCCCGGAAGGTAAATCCTGCGTCGAAATGGTTGTAATTCCATTAGGGCTGAAAGTACCGGATTTTACAACCCGACCGGCCATGTTATAAAGAATGAAATCGCCTGTCAACGGACTTTTGTTTTGAATAAACATATAATCCTTGCTGCCGAATACATTAACCTGTTTCATTGCTTGTTCCTGATTCAACGATTTACTTTCGGTGACTATTTTGAACCGGTTGTTCAATGGTGAATTTGCAACAGCATCAAAGGTATATACCGAACCACTCAGGGTTATATCAATGGTTTTATTGTCAACCAAATCCATTAGAAATATCGAGGAATAAGTTGTTTCCTGATTTTCGTGATTAAAGGTGAGTTTGTACCTCGAATCACCAGCCGGCTGAAATGCCAACACCGTTTCATTCATATTATTCACCGCATCAATCTGATAATTTCCATCCTCTTCGACCGCGAATAATCGGGCCGTTTGTGTACTTCCTGCAATCTTACGCCCATCCCAGCCATTGTCAAACTTCCGGGTACATGCTGGATTGGTAAAAATCCACATTTGATCCGTGAAATGATCACTCTCCATATCAATACGAGTCGATACATTAGTCTGTACTTCTGCTTCAACAAATCGTTTTACGCGCTGCATACTGGTGTCCAATTTTAATGACGTCACATAAGGAATGGTTACTGAGCCAGTTGCTGCGGTGGCTTTTACCAAAAATCCCTGCATGGATGGGATTTGTCCCGGAACTCCGTTTTTCCCGGCAGCATTTTTTGAAGCAGCTATATGCTGACCGCGTCCTTTACCGGGAACATTTTGTCCCTGACTATTTAACCACTGCTGATACGTTCCGGTATTGTACTGATAAACGGCTTGTTCGGTATTTGGGCCAAAGGTTATGGATGAAATATCTACACCGGCTGTATACGGATTTCCAAGAACCTGTTGTCCGGCAAAAATAGCTCCATCGGAATATGGCAGTATTTTAGTAAAATCTTCATGTACCAATTCACCTGAAAAAGTATATGTGGTTGGATTTTGCTGAACTAATTCATAACCCTGTCCGGCGGTTAATATCGAACTTGCATCCTGATACAAAGTTGTTCCATCATTTTGCCGCACCCAAACATCGTAATAATCAATCACTGATTCATCCCAACCTCTTACAAAACAGCTGTTGAAGTTAAAGGTGTTGCCTGCTGTGATTTGTTTTACAGGAATACCAAAGAACTGCCAGTTGTATTTACTGTTTACCGGTTGACTTAAATCCCAGAATGCTTTCGAATACATTTCCACCGAACCATTAATTGTACCGGTTCCCCATGTCAATGTTCCATTAGGCAAAGTTGAACTGGATTTTACCAGCAAGGCACTTGCAGCACCGTTATTTACAAAAGGTCCAATAACATTCAACGAATGAGCCGGATTGATAGTCAGTTTCGGCGTTTTTCCATTATGCGGAGCATAAATGGTGAGGTTATTACTTTCGGCGGCATTGGTAACCACACAATTTCCATCAATGTAAACCAACACTGCCGTATGAAGTGCTGCTGTCGGAATGGTATCGTGATCCCAGCGTGCGGTTGTGTTCCAGGATTCCTGAGTGTAAACGCCGTTTGTATTATAGAATGTGGTGGTTGGCCATGGAACAAAAGTTGTAGGGTTTATGGCTCCGATAACATTTGTCAGATAGCTTTGTGAACCGGCACTTCCATTGTATTCAAAGGCCTGAACGGTATATGTTTTTCCCGGATACAATCCGGTAACAAAAACTGAAGTTCCGCTTCCATCATAAATACTGTAATAGCCCGAAGAACCCAACTGGTCACCTTTATATTGCCAGTTAGTTGAAGGTGCATAAGTAGTATTATTTGCCGGATTCGTTATTGCACCGGTTCCTTCTTTCATAAATACGACACGGGAACTCATACTTCCTTTCGACCAATTAATTGTCGCAGTTGTAAATGTCGGAGTTGGTGAAATATCATAAGTCTGAACATCGCCATTTGGAATAACGTTGATTATAACTTCAGCCTGAGCACATAACACGGGTGTTCCGGTATCGCAAATTTCGTACGTTAAACTTGCTGTTCCATTAAAACCTGCATTTGGAACATAAGTAACTTTTCCCGTAGAAGTATTTACCGACCAGTTTCCAAAACTATTCGTTATACTGGTTTGTATGCCTGGTGTTGAGGGATCTAAATCAATTTTTGAAGCAAGCAACGTATTATCCGGATCGGAATCATTTGCCAATAAACTATTTGTCAAAGTAACGGTTACTCCCTGATTAGTTGTTCCTAAATCGTTGACCGCAACCGGCGGGCAGTTTTTCATAATAGTCACTTCGTCATAATTTGAACAGACGCCATTGGTCGATGTCCAACGATAGACATAGGTTCCTGCCACAATACCGGTGATGGTTGTTGTGGGTGAACCCGGAGTTGTGATTGCACCACCCGATGGTCCGCTGATTTTAGTCCACAGACCTGAACCAACCGTAACAGCATCAGCCGCCATAGTTGCTGAAGTTGAACAAATTGTTTGATCCGGTCCTGCATTGGCAGTAGTTGGAGGCACATCATTAATGATTTTTGTTTCATCGTATTGTGTACAAGCACCATTGGTTGCAGTCCAACGGAAAACATACGTTCCGGTTGTCACATTTGTAACTGTTGATGTAGCCAGGCTTGCATTGGTTATGGTAGCGGTATTTGGTCCACTAATCTGTGACCATGAACCCGTTCCGACAGTTATCGCATTTCCTGCCAATGTAAATGTCGTAGCGTTACATACTTCCTGATCAGTACCGGCATTTGGCATAGTTGGCGTATTATCAATGGTAACAACTACATCGTCAGTACTTGGATTGCACGGTCCGTTTGTAATTGTCCAACGGAAAGTATACGAGCCAACATCCGTACCTAAAATGGCTGTTGTAGGTGAAGTCGGACTTGAAATAACAGCGGTATTTCCTGCAATCTGAGTCCAGACTCCGGTTCCAACAGTTGGTGTATTTCCGGCCAGATTCAACGGAGCATACAGACAGGAATGAAAATCAGAACCTGCATTTGCCACTGTTGGTGAAGCATAAACCACAAGATTCATTTGATCTGAAAGAACACAAGTTCCTAATGTGGCAGTCCACTGAAATACATAGGTGCCGACTGACAACCCTGTTATTGTAGAAGTAGGACTTGTTGCATCGGTAATAATACAACCTGGTCCACTAACCTGTGTCCATAATCCTGCTCCCGCCATAATTGGATTTCCTGCCAATGTTGCCGAAGTTGAACCACATATTGTTTGATCAACACCTGCATTCGGAGTAGTGGGATTATCAAATACAGTAATAGATACATCAGCCGAACTTGGGGTACAAATTCCATCCGATACAGTCCATCTAAACACATAAGTTCCTGTTATTAAACCGGTCATTGTTGTTGTAGCACTTACAGTTGAAGTAATAGCTGCCGTATTGGGGCCACTTACCTGAGTCCAAACTCCACCGCCTGTTGTTGGTGCTGTAGCAGCCATTGTTGCCACTGTACCGCAGACATGTGTCTGATTCGAACCAGCATTGGCAGTTGCCACATTATCAATTTTTATCACCACCTGATCGGCACTTGTACAAGTACCATTGGTTATTCTCCACTCATAGACATAACTTCCTGCTGTAGCATGAGTCCCTGTAACTCCAACAGTTGCTGTTGGACTGGATGCACTGGATAATGTAGGTGTATTTGGTCCTGAAATTCTAGTCCAGGCACCAGTGCCTGTCGTTGGAGTATTAGCAGTCATAGTCCAGGAAGTTACATTACAATATTCTTTGTCGCCTCCGGCATTAGCTATTGTCGGGAAAGCAGAAACAGTAACATGCGTATCAGCGGATGAAGAACAACCCGGAGCACTTATAGTATATCTAAAAGTGTATTGACCTGCGCCTGCAACCAAATCAGAAGCTACAGCTGTAGATGGAGAAGTTGTCGTTATGGTAGCAATAGTAGGTGTTGTACCAACCTGAGTCCAGGTACCTGTACTCGAAACATTTCCGGTCAGATTGGTAGAAGTTACATCACAGAGTGTCTGATCGGTTCCGGCTGTTGCAGTCGGGACTACCGTAATGGTCATTGTACTGGTGTAAACGCCGCAAAATGCCCCATTAAAACTATTCCAGCCGAATGTATAGGTTCCGGTGGTTAACCCTGTAACCGTTGTAGTTGGTGATGCGGTATTAGTTATTGTCGGAACATTCGGCCCATCAATTGTTGACCAGTAACCGTTACCGGCAGTAATTGTATTAGCAGCCATAGTTGCAGTTGTAATGCCGCAAAGTGATTGGTTTGGCCCTGCAGACGGAGTTGTTGGCGGTGTAGAAACATACAGTATAACATCATCGTAATTTGATGAACATGCTCCGTTTGTAATTGTCCACCGGAAAGTATAAACTCCTGCCGAAAGATTTGTAACTGTTGATGTTGGACTGGTTGCATTGGTAATTACCGGCCCTCCTGCTCCTGTAACCTGAGTCCATGTTCCGGTTCCTACAAGAGCTGTATTTCCTGCCAATGTTGCCGTAGTTCCGCAGATGGTTTGATCAGTGCCTGCATTGGCAACGGTTGCATTGGCAGATATTGTAATGACCATGGTATCGCGGGTTATTGTACACGCATTTCGTTCAATGGACCATTCAAACTTATAAGTTCCGTTTGACATTCCGGTTACCGTTGAATTATAGGCTGTTGGGTTTGTGATGGTTGCAGCACCTCCCGATATCTTTGTCCATGTTCCAGTACCGGGTGTTGGATTATTACCCGCTAATGTTGCCGTAGTTGTTCCCGACGCTAAACACTGATCGACACCCGCATTCGAAGCGATAGGTCCTAATATGGCACTGGTTGTGATAACTACATTATCGGCAGATGAACCGCAGGAATTTGAAATAGTCCAGGTAAACGTGTAAACCGTACTGGGTGACAAACCGGTAACAGTTGCAGTGGGTGAATTTACATCACTAAATACCACACCCGATGATGGTGAAACAGTCCACTTACCTGTTTCATTTAAACTGGGCGTATTGGCAGCTAAATAAGTTGGTGTAGTGCTACAAACCGATTGATCGGGTCCGGCATTGGCAACTGTTGGTGTGATGGATGAAACTTTTACACTTACATCTGCCTGATTGGTTGCACACTTTGGCCCTCCGGTAATTGTCCATCTAAATGAATAACTTCCATTTGTCAGCCCGGAGATAGGACATATTGCCAAAAGCGGATTTGCGATGGTTGCCATATTTGGTCCGCTTACCTGTGACCATGAACCTGTTCCAATAGATGGGGTATTCCCAACTAACGAAGTATTGGTTACTGTACAAGCCAGAATTTGACCAGATCCGGCATTCGAAGCGGTAGGAGTCTGTGATGTAACCACCGTAATATCATCGTAAACCGTTGAACACATGGAACCTGTTCCATCCGTTCTCTTAATCCTTACCACATAGGTTCCAGCCACAGTTAATCCGGTTAGCGATAGCGGGCTACCTGCAGTAACGTATGAGGATGGTATAGTTGGATAAGTTGGTGTTGTTGGGCCGCTGATAATGCTGTAAGTATTCGCGCCTCCTGTTCCTGAAGAAGTATAAGTAATTGAAGCTGTCGTTACACCACAGTTTAACAACATTGGTTTAGCCGATGTGATGCTTAATGACTGGGTAGTACCGTAAGTAATATTTATTCCTTTTGAATTTGAACATCCGGTAGCTGTATATACTATTGTATAAGTAAATGTATAGGTTGACGAACCGTTTAAGCCGGTAACACTGGTGGTAACACTATTAGGACTTACAATGGTTGGCCCGGCAGGTCCGGCAGTTTGTGTCCATGTTCCGGTTTCACCTGTTTTAGGAGTGGAACCTATCAGCACCACTTCCGTTCGACCATCGCAGAAAGGCAAGGTTGGATTTCCGCTGATAGTTGCAGCAGCAGCTGTTACAGCACCTACCGGTGTTCCTACAATAATATTTACAGTAGCCGAACCATTTACGCAAGGACCGGTTACCGTCCATCTCAATACATAAGTTCCGGGAATTAAATTTGAAATGGCAGAGTTGTTTAACGCTGTATTGGTAATGGTTGGATTATTAGGGCCAGAAACAACCGTCCATTTACCTCCCTGTCCACCGGTACCATCGCCGGCATAACTACCAGCCAGTGTTGTAGAAGTAGTGGTATTAAAACAAGTGGTTAATGTCTGGTCAGTGCCGGCGGTAACCGGAGTTGCAGGAGCCAACTTGGTAATAAGCACATCATCGGAGCTTGTACAACCTGTGGTTGAATTCGTAATTGTCCAACGCAAGGTGGCAACACCCGACGAACCGGAAACTAATTTAAAAGTAGAAGTTGGAGAACTTGCAGTGGTAATGGTCAACCCCGTACCACCCGATACGATGGACCAGGCTCCTGTTTCACCTGTTCCTACAGCATTACCGGCAAGTGTTCCGGCAGGATTACCTGTACAAACAGCAGTCTGATCGGGTCCGGCATTGGCAGTGGTCACCTTATTAACAGTTACGGTAACTTCATCGTAAACCAATGAACCATCCTGACAATTGCTTGAAAACCGGAATTTATAGGTATTCCCTCCAATAATTCCCGTTACGGTTGTTATGAGCGAATTCGGACTTGTTATCACAGCTGCCGGACCGCTTGTTTGACTCCATGTAGTAACCTGAGGAGCCTGAAACAGGCCGGTTACAGCTCCGGTTAGCGTTAATGTGTTACCCGAACATATGGTTTGGTCTACATTGGCATTGACTGAGCAATTCTGACTGTATGCTATCGTTGTGAAAACAAAAGCAATTAATAGCAGTAGTAGTTTTTTCCCATTCATAATATTTTCTGATTTAATGTAATTTATAAAATAAATACGTTGGAGTTATTTTAGTATCAGGGTATCTATAAATCTAAGTTGCAAAATTGAATGTTTTTTTAAAGTGTTTTTCTGTGGGTATTAACCGAAACAAATCTATATTTTTTTCTTTATTTAGATTCTTGATAAAACTCTGTAAAATTTTCTAATTACACTGAATTAATTACTACACAACACAATACGCCGAATGTCGATATTATTTTAGTTGAATTGTTTTATTGTCATTTAATATAAAATTCAGAATTTCAACTAATTTATTTTCAAGACTTTAAATTTCAGAATTGATGTTCTGATTGATTTTTACGGAAAAAAGACAAATAATGTAAGTTAATGTAATTAATAATTCAAATTAACTAAAGTTGATTTATAGTGGTTTGCAATAATGTTGTTTAACCTTATAAAGCATATTATTAGCATACTTTAACCATACAATGAGATTTAACGGCATGCTACAATACTAAATGTTGTGTTGAATTCAATTAATTATGACAGCATTTTCAACGAATCCTTGTTAATTCTACAAGCCGGTCGTTTAACAAATGGGAGGGTGTGCCAAAAATCAACAAAAAGAGATGGGAAAAACAACGGAAATATGGAGGTGAGTGGACAAAAAATAGGAAGAAATTTTTTAATTTTCTTCCTATTATAATCTTAATATTTCACCGCAACCGAACTTGATTTATCATTGGCGTTTCTTTATGCTTAAAGCAATCTACTATTTATTGCTGACTGTTTATTGCTTTTAGAGAACTATAATTATTTATTGGTTCTGTAAATAATTATCATATAAACTATAGAACAATCACAGTATTGGAACAGATTTATCACCTAGTTGCATCGGACGGTCATCGGACGGTCATCGGAGGATAGACAGTATTAGTAGCTAAGAA
>CAIYTJ010000365.1 GCA_903929065.1 uncultured Bacteroidales bacterium
AACTGACAACTGATAACTGAACTTAGGTGGTTATAGCGACAGGGTTCCACCTCTTCCCATTCCGAACAGAGAAGTTAAGCCTGTCCACGTCGATGGTACTGCCGAAAGGTGGGAGAGTAGATAGCCGCCGTTTTTAAAGCCTCATACAAGAAATTGTGTGAGGCTTTTTTTGTGCAACAGCAAGAGGTAACCAGCAAACGGTAAGAAAGGAAGTTGCTTGGAAATATCGAAATAAAAAAATCCCTGACAAATATTGATCAGCCAGGGAAACATAGATTAAACAAAAGTTCTATTGAAGAAAACCTTGTTTTTTTAGAACGGTAAGAAATTTTTCTGAAAAGAATTCATTGTTTTTCTTTGAATAGCGAATATCGGTAAATACCTGAGCAAGTGTTTCTTTGTTGTTCTCTGAAACAAATTGCCTGTAAAACTCACTGGTTTCTTTTTCTGAATAAATATTGTCAATAGCTTCTGGAGTAAAATCTCTGTAAGTTTCATAATGAACGACAGATTCCAACGGCAAACGATCAGTCTGATCGGGAATGACAGCGGGATAGCCAACGGTAATAGTAGTAATCGGAACAACTAATTCGGGCAATTTCAAAACATCTATAATTTCCTGAGCATTGTACGTGGTGGTTCCAAGATAACAGATTCCTAAACCTGCGATTTCGGCTGCAATGCAAAAAGTCTGAGCCGCTATGATTGCGTCGATAGCAGTTGCCATAAACGATTGGAAATTATTATAACCAGGATCTGCTTGTCGCTGTTCGCACCATTTAGTGAAACGATTGAAATCAGCACAAAAGGTCAATACTACAGGAGCCTGCACTATCATCGGTTGATTAAAATGAGCCGGTGATAATTGGTTTTTAAGCTCTTCATCAGTAGTGACAATAATACTGTAAGCTTGCATATTTCCTGTATTTGAGGCACGACAAGTTACTTCAAGCAAATCATTTAGTAAATTGGAATCTATTTTTTGTCCGGTGTATTTTCGTACGGTTCTGTGTTGGTTAAGTATGTCAATCATTCTTGTAAATTTTTGTACAAAGGTAATATTTAAACAGACGAACGGCAAGTCTATTGATTGTAAATTAAAAAGAGGATATTCAAAGTTGAAATTGAATATCCTCTTTTACAGATTTTGAATGGAGAAGTATTTAAATTACTCCTTGTGCAAGCATTGCTTTTGCCACTTTCAGGAAGCCGGCTATATTGGCTCCTTTCATATAATTTATATAACCATCAGCTTCACGACCGTATTTCAGACATTGTGCATGAATTTCGCTCATGATTTGATGCAGTCTGGCATCCACTTCTTCTGAACTCCAGCTAAGATGCATGGCATTTTGAGACATTTCCAAACCGGATGTAGCAACACCACCTGCATTAACAGCTTTTCCTGGTCCATACATGATCTTATTTTTGAGGAACAATTCAATTGCCTCAGGTGTACATCCCATATTAGAAATTTCACCAACACAAATCACTCCATTTTCAATAAGATTTTTTGCATCTTCTTCATTTACTTCATTTTGAGTTGCACATGGCAATGCAATATCCACTTTTAATTCCCAAGGACGACGGTCAGGAACAAATTTCGCTCCGAATTTTTCAGCATAAGGTGAAACGATATCATTACACGTCGCTCTTAATTCCAATAAATATTCAATTTTTTCTCCTGAAATGCCATTTTCATCGTATATATATCCATCCGGACCGGAAATACTCACCACTTTTGCGCCTAATTCAGTAGCCTTTAAAGCTGCTCCCCAAGCCACATTACCAAATCCAGAAAGGGCGATGGTTTTGCCTTTAATACTCATTCCGGCAGTTTCGAGCATTTGTTTCACAAAATACAAACCGCCAAAACCGGTTGCTTCCGGACGAACCAGCGATCCTCCGAATTCAAGATTCTTACCGGTTAAGACGCCGGTATTTACATGAGCCAGTTTACGATACATGCCGTATAAATAACCTATTTCACGTGCTCCAACGCCGATATCACCTGCTGGAACATCTGTATCTGCACCAATGTGTTGCCAGAGTTCAGTCATAAATGCCTGGCAAAACCGCATTACTTCTGCATCTGATTTTCCGCGTGGATTAAAGTCCGAACCTCCTTTTGCACCACCCATTGGAAGGGTTGTCAGTGCATTTTTGAATATCTGTTCAAATCCCAAAAACTTCAAAATGGAAAGATTTACCGAAGAGTGAAAACGCAAACCTCCTTTGTACGGGCCGATTGCATTATTGAATTGGATACGATAACCCAGGTTAACCTGTACTTCGCCGCGATCATCGACCCATGGAACTTTGAAAGTAAAGATTCTATCCGGTTCGACCAAACGCTCGGCAATTTTAGCTTTCTCAAATTCCGGATGGTCGTTATAAACATCATCAATTGTACTCAATACTTCCCGCACGGCTTGCAAATACTCTACTTCGCCCGGGTGTTTTGCTTCGAGCGATTGCATTAGTTTTTCGATATTCATATAAGATTGAATTAAAAGTTTAAAAGGGTTATGTCGTTTTATAATTAATAAAAAAATGTCAGAATGAAAGTAATTATTGCGAAATTAACGAGTTGTCTTCAT
>CAIYTJ010000366.1 GCA_903929065.1 uncultured Bacteroidales bacterium
ATACTCTTCACAAATAGTGGAGGTACTGTTATCGGAAGAGGTATATTTATGACTGGGCTTTTTGTCCCTTCAACCGGAACAATGTCTCCTGGAAATGCAACTAATGCTATTGGCATAATTCAGATAAATGGTACACCTATCGATTTCAGTGCTTCTAAGTTTATTTTTGATGTGAATGGAAAAACTGTCGGTGGTACTGATTTTGACAAAATTACCTATGGTACTGCATCGGCAGCGATTACAATGACCGGAGCGGCTTTTAGTTTGAATATCGGAGGCAGTTATACTCCTTCAAACAATGATCAAATTACGTTGTTTAGTAATACGAGTACAGCCGGAACAATAACAGGAACACCAACCTGTAGTACTGGGAATTGGTTAACTTCACTAAATACTGTTACGAATCCAAACAGTATAGTATTGGCCACTTATTATGCCCCGGCAATTGTGCCTAACGCACCAACACTCAGTCGCCCAACTTACAGTACATTAGACTTGTTGATTGATGCAAATGGCAATCCCTCAGCAAATCAATTTGCTATACAAGAAACAGTATCTTCCAACTATGTACAGACTGACGGCACATTGGCAGCAACTGCAGTTTGGCAAACAGCTACCACCTGGGGAACAATAATAGTTAATGGACTTTTGAATAATACTACTTACACATTTCAGGTAAAAGCCCGAAATGCAGCAAATACTGAAACTATTTTTGGCTCTTCAGCTTCTTTATCAACCACTTACGTTACGGGAGTTTCAAGTATTATATCTTCATTGCCAATTTCTATTGTTTCGGGTAAAATCCAGTTTACTACAAGCGGAAATCAACAAGTAGAGATTTATAATGCCGTGGGTAAAAGATTGCTTAGTAAATTGTCTGTTAATGGATTGAACTCAATAGCAATTGCAGTTCGTGGTTTGGTTATAGTGAAAATTGGAAATTTATCTCAAAAAATAGTTTTATAACTGATAGTTTGTTTAGATTGATTTACAGAATGCTGTAAAAAAGATTGTGCTTATAAGTGTCCTGCAAATGTATTTTTAGCAGGACACTTTTATAAAGTTGTAATTGTTATAAGATCTCTCCAACCCTTCTTGGGAATGGAATTGTCCAATTAATCTCTAAAAAAAACATACATTTTACAAATGAAGAACCTACAGTTGTTTTTTATTTTTTTACTTATTCAAAATATTTCGATTTCAGGTTTACATGGTCAACAGGCAGATTGCTCGATGACGGGATTGTTGGTTGATACTAAAACTACCCCAACAGGCACTTATGTATCAACTCCAACGAGAACTATTTGCCAACTGCCCGGATTTTATGAGAGTAAACCGATTATTTCAACCAATATTTACGGCAGCCGGACGGACAAACAAACCACTGTAACGGGTTATTACTATGTCAAACAAATCAATAGTCGTTGGTGGGTGGTTGATCCTCAAGGTTATTTGAGTATCTGCAAGGCAGTAAATTGTCTGGCTAAAGGAAGTGGAACTACCTCAACAACAGCCTATTCAACATTATTTGCAAATAGTAGTGTGAACTGGATGAACAGTGCCAAGCAAATGCTCAACGATAATGGTTTTTATTGTGCCGGGGCATGGTCGGATATTACCAATATCAAAAACAATCCCAATCAAACAACTAAACCCTTAGCATACACCATAATTTTGAATCTGATGAGTGGATATGCATCCACCCGGGCTTATCAACAAGCCGGTCATATGGGATATCCCAACAATGCCATTTTCGTATTTGAAAGTGCTTTTGCTACGTATTGTGATACTCAAGCACAAGCATTAGCGAGTAATAAAACAGATGCAAACCTTTTTGGCTATTTCACCGATAATGAATTGCCATTTTATATCAATAATTTAAATGGATTTCTGGCTATCGGCAAAACTTCGCCTACCGACGAGAATTATGTAGCAACACTGAATTGGCTTTCTGCTAACGGACATACTGCAGCCGATACAGCCAACGTTGTTGTTCAGAGTCAATTCCTAGCATACGTGGCGAAAACCTATTATTCGACAGTGTATAATGCCATCAAAAAATACGACCCAAATCATATGGTCATAGGTTCTCGGGTAAACCAAACCGACACACGTAATAACAGCTATTTTATGCAAGCGGTGGGTCCTTATGTCGATATTTTCTCGGCAAACTTCTATAGTGTGTGGACTCCGGGAGTCTCGAGCATCAATAACTGGGGAACAAATTTGGGAAAGCCATTTATTGTTACCGAATTTTATACCAAAGGTGATGATGTTGGTTATGCCAATACCGGTGGTGCAGGTTGGATAGTGAGAACACAGTTGGACAGAGGCTATGAATACCAGAATTTTGTTCTGGCGCTCATGGAGTCGAAATACTGCGTAGGATGGCATTGGTTTAAATACATGGATAATGATTCTACTGTGGCAGCAGACCCTTCGAATATTGATGCAAACAAAGGGATAGTGAATCTTTCGTATGTGCCCTACACGGCTTTGACCGACAGGATGAAAGATTTGAATTTGAAAGTATATAATCTGATTGATTATTTTGATCATCAACCAACCCCAACAATCCTTTATCCCGAAGCCGATGCATATTACAAAGGAACTGCCTGCTATGGAACAGATGACAGATTAGGCATTAAAACCACAACGGCAGGTTCAAGTGTATACAGGGAAGCCTTTCTGAGATTTAATTTAAGCGGGCAGACTTCCAATATCGGGTCAGCGAATTTACATCTCTCAGTTCTAACGACAGCCGATGCAGGGATTAATTACAAAGCCGAAGTATGCAGCGATACCTGGACGGAAACAAATGTAACTTCAATTTCGCACCCTGTAGCCACTTCCGAAATTGGAAGGTGGGTAAACAGTGTTGATCCAAACCTGGATGCAAAATCTGCCTTGATTTCAAAAATAAATGCAAGTGCTTCTAAACTATCCATCAAACTATCCGGTATTGATATGTCCACCATGGCATTAGAGTATGCATCACGTGAAAACACATCAGTAGCATTAAGACCTCATATCGATATATTTGCTGATGGTC
>CAIYTJ010000367.1 GCA_903929065.1 uncultured Bacteroidales bacterium
TGATGCTGTTAATCTTCAGACAAAAACAGTTAGGTTAAACGGGGAAGTACTTAAATTAAAATCCAATGAAACCTTGCCGGCTATAAAAGGGAAAAAGGTTAAAGCCGGAGAACTTCAACTTCCGGTTCACAGTATACTATTTCTTACGTTTAAAAATAAAAGATAATAAACAAAGTTGTGTGATTTAACTGCCTGTTTAATTGATTGTAGAGTAAATACAAACATCTAAAGTAAGCGAAATTTATTAATCTTATTTGTATGAAAAGAAATATCACACTTGTCGTTTTGACATGTTTCATTTCAATTATCATAACATCTGTGAGCGCACAGAAAAAGGATGACAAACAAAAAATGAACATGTTTATTGACAAATTAATGAACAAAATGACTCTGGAGGAAAAGTTGGGTCAGTTAAACCTATTAAGCCCGAACGCAAAAACAGGTCCGTTTGCTACTAAAAAGTATGCAGAAAAACTGAAAGATGGCTCCGGAGGAAATATATTTTCACTTAGTGGGTCACCCGATGAAGTCAAATTGAAATTGCAACTTGCAGAAAACTCACGTCTGAAAATTCCTCTACTGTCAGGTTTGGACATCATACATGGTTACAAAACCATTTTCCCTATTCCGTTGGGATTGTCTTGCTCATGGAACATGCCGTTAATTCAGCAAACTGCTCGGATTGCTGCGATAGAAGCTTCAGCTGCAGGTTATAACTGGACATATTCTCCAATGGTAGACATCTCGCGTGACCCTCGTTGGGGTCGGGTGATGGAAGGATCCGGGGAAGACCCTTATCTTGGTGGAAAAATTGCTGCGGCAATGGTAAAGGGATATCAGGGAAATGATCTGACAGATGAAACTTCGCTTATGGCATGTTTGAAACATTTCGCCATGTATGGAGCAGCTGAAGCAGGAAGAGATTATAATACCACCGATATGAGCCGATTGACAATGTATCAAACCTATTTAGCTCCATATAAAGCTGCGGTTGATGCAGGTGTTGGTAGCATAATGACATCGTTTAATGAAGTGGATGGAATCCCTGCGACCGCTAATAAATGGCTCATAGCTGATTTATTGAGGAAACAATGGGGTTTCAAAGGTTTTGTTGTGACTGACTTTATTGCTATTCAGGAATTGATTAATCATGGTGTTGCAGCTGACTACAAACAAGCTGCTGAACTGGCTATTAATGCAGGCACAGATATGGACATGGTTAGTGAATCTTTTATAGGGGCATTAAAACAATCGGTTAAGGATGGTAATGTTACTATGTCAACCATTGATGCGGCATGTCGTCGGGTACTTGAAGCAAAATATAAGTTAGGATTATTTACCAATCCTTATCGTAACGTAGATCCGGATAGAGCTGCTCGAGTAACCTTAACGATAGAAAACAGAATGACTGCAAAAGATGCAGCTTTACAATCCATGGTGCTGCTTGAGAATAAGAATAACACACTTCCTCTAAAGAAGAATGTCAACATTGCCCTTATTGGACCATTTGCAGATAATAAAACAGAAATGTTCAGTATGTGGTCTCCTACAGGCGATGAAGGTAGTGTTGTTACTATTTATGATGGGATAAAAAAACTAAATGCAAATGTTTCTTGTGCCATAGGAACACAGATAAGTGATGATTCACTTTTGCTGAATTATACAGGTAGTAATTTTGACCTCGCTGAGCAGAAAAAACTTGTAAATGAAGCACTCGAATTGGCAAAAAAATCGGATGTGATTGTTACTGTTTTAGGCGAGACAAAGAGTATGTCAGGCGAAGCTCACAGCCGTACGGATATTTCACTTGCCAACTGTCAGGTGGAATTGTTGAAAGCTTTAAAGAGTACCGGTAAACCGGTGGTATTGCTGGTAACAAGTGGTCGTCCCTTGACTATTCAAAATGCTCTCCCTTATGCAGATGCTGTAATCGAAATATGGCGTTTAGGTACAGAAGCCGGTAATGCTGTGGCAGATGTATTGTTTGGCGATTACAATCCTTCAGGAAAGCTAACCATGACATTTCCACGTTCCGTAGGCCAGATTCCTGTTTATTATAATCATAAAAACACAGGCAGACCATATAACGGTGAACGTAAAAGGAATTTTAGATCTAATTATATGGATCAATCCAATGACCCTCTTTATCCTTTTGGTTATGGATTAAGTTATACCACGTTTAGTTATGGAAATATTGTATTGAGTGATACTTTATTGACTGGTAGCAATAAGATACTAAGAGCTAAAATCAACATTTCGAATACAGGAAAATATGCCGGAGAAGAAACCGCACAATTATATCTGAATGATCCGGTGGCTTCTGTCACCAGACCAGTAAAAGAGTTGAAACAATTCCAAAAGGTATTTCTACAGCCTGGAGAAACTAAAGAAATCAGTTTTGATATCACGCCAGAGGATTTGAAATTCTACAATAGCAAACTGGTGTGGGATTGGGAATCAGGCAGGTTTAATGTGTATATTGGAACTAATTCGCAGGATGTAACAAAGGCATCGTTTGTCTGGAACAAATAAAAATTAAAAACACAAATAATTATCTAATTATCATGAAAACTAATAAATCATACAGACTATCTGTATTTACATTTTTTTTTATCTTATCATTATCGGTTATAATGGCACAGAGCCAACAAGCTCGTGTTATCCAATCATTTGATGAAGGTTGGTCTTTCAAAAAAGACAATATAGCTTCTGGTCCGGAAAAGCCTAATTTTGATGCTTCAAGTTGGCGAAAAGTAGATCTTCCTCACGATTGGAGCATTGAAGATTTGCCCAATCAAATACCTGATAGTATTGTAGGCCCATTCCAAAAAGGAAAATTCATTTTGCACCAAATTGGATTTACCATTGGAGGAACCGGTTGGTACCGAAAGAAATTTGTAACTGAACAAACTGATAAAAACAAACTGGTTACCATTTATTTCGATGGCGTTTACGAATATTCCGATGTGTGGTTGAATGGGAAACACTTAGGTAATCATGTACATGGCTATACTCCTTTTCAGTATGATTTAACACCATTTTTGAATACGGTTGGTCAGGAAAATATTTTGGTAGTAAGAGCAAAAAACGAAGGTTTGAATTCGCGTTGGTATAGTGGCTCAGGTATCTATCGTCATGTTTGGTTGACCGTAACCGATAAGGTTTGCATAGTACCATTTGGTGTGTATATTACCA
>CAIYTJ010000368.1 GCA_903929065.1 uncultured Bacteroidales bacterium
AAAAATTCGTCCGCAAGCGCATCGTTATCAATAGTCAGTTTCATTTGCATGATTTTATTTTTTCAATAGCAGAATAATTGTCTGGCATACAACAGAGATTTCTAATCCATTGCCCGGCATCTATCTTTATGAAAATTTTGCTTTACTTCGCAGTTACAAAGTTAATTACTCCTAGTTTCCTAAATCGTAAATATAACCGGGTAATTAGAATTATTTTTGTCGATAATATAGTTGGAAAAAAATATAAACATAGCATTAGTAGGAAATCCGAATAGTGGAAAAAGTTCGCTCTTTAATTCATTAACCGGCTTGAACCAGCAGGTGGGAAATTTCCCGGGTGTCACTGTTGACAAAAAAACCGGCAAATGCATGCTCTCCCCAACATTGAACGCTACTATCATTGATTTGCCCGGGACTTATAGTTTGTATCCCAAACGTGCAGACGAATGGGTGGCTTACCGGGTTTTACTTCAACAGGATAAAGATATTATTCCGGATATGATTTTGCTGGTTGCCGATGCAAGCAATCTTAAAAGAAATTTACTTTTTTGTTCGCAGATAATTGATTTAAAAATTCCGGTTGTGCTGGGTTTATCCATGATTGATCTTGCAAAACAAAAAGGAACACAGATTGATATTCCGGGTTTGGAAAGAGAGTTGGGTGTTCCGGTTGTTGCCATCAATCCAAGAAAGAATAAAGGAATACATCAGATTAAAAAAGCCATCGAGCAAACTGCTAATTCAAATTTTTTGGCTCCAAGAGAATTTATTTCTGCAAAAAATCTTGCAGAAAAACCAATAGAATCTGTTAGAAAATTAATCCCACATATCAGCGATTATACTGCGCTGCATTATTTAATCAATCATGAACATTTTTCGTTGTCGGATATAATGCAGCATGATATTGAACAAGCTGAAATTGACAATCATTTTAATCCTACCAAAACACAGGCAGAAGAAATCATGCAGCGTTATGGCAGGATTAAACATATCATGCAACAAACGGTTGTGGAAGAAGATCCTTTACAGCAATCCTTATTAACAGAAAAACTGGATAATATTTTATTACATCGTAAATGGGGTTATCTGATTTTATTAGCCGTTTTATTTATTTTATTTCAAAGCGTTTTTTGGATTGCTAATTATCCGATGGATGGAATTGAGTGGCTTTTTGGAAAATTGAGCGAAGGACTTGGAAATATGCTACCGGTAAGTTGGTGGAGCGATTTATTAATAAACGGAGTTGTAGCAGGATTGAGTGGTATCATGGTTTTCATTCCACAAATAATGATTTTGTTTGGATTGATAACATTGTTGGAAGACACCGGTTACATGGCAAGAATCAGCTTCCTAACGGATAAGATTATGCGCAAAGTAGGATTAAACGGAAAAAGTGTAATGCCGATGATTAGTGGTTTTGCCTGTGCTGTGCCTGCCATTATGAGTGCAAGGAATATCGAAAATCGTAAAGAAAGATTGTTGACGATTATGATTACTCCTTTGATGAGTTGCAGTGCAAGGCTTCCTGTTTATACCATTTTAATTTCTCTGGTTTTTCCTTCAAAATTATATTTCGGATTTTTGAGTTTGCAGGGATTGGTCATGATGGGTTTGTATTTGTTGGGCACTGTCATGGCAATGATTGTAGCGTATGTAATGAAATGGTTTATCAATATTATAGAAAAAAGTTTCTTTATTTTGGAACTGCCGATGTATCGTGGACCAAGATGGAAAAATGCCTTGCATACGATGATCGAAAAAGCCAAGGTTTTTGTCTTTGATGCAGGGAAAGTAATCATGGTAATCAGTTTACTATTATGGGGACTAAGTACATTTGGACCCAAACAAAAGATGGCTGCTGTTACTGCTAAATACGAACAATTAATCAAAGCGAATCCTGCACAATCAGCCGATTTAATCAAACATAAAAAAACAGAATTGCTGCAAAATTCTTTTGCCGGAACTTTGGGAAAAGCAATCGAACCTGTAATCAGTCCGCTTGGTTACGATTGGAAAATCGGCATCGCATTAATCACATCATTTGCCGCCAGAGAAGTTTTTGTAGGAACGATGGCTACATTATATAGCGTTGGTGAAGATGCGGATAAAAATAATACTACGCTGCACGAAAAAATGTCTGCTGCAGTTCGCTCAGATGGCACAAAAGTTTACACGCTTGCCACCGGAGTTTCCTTATTAATTTTTTATGTACTGGCAATGCAATGCATGAGTACATTGGCTGTAGTAAAACGCGAAACCCGTAGTTGGAAATGGCCTTTTATTCAATTAATTTACATGACTGGGCTGGCTTATTTTATGAGTTGGGGCG
>CAIYTJ010000369.1 GCA_903929065.1 uncultured Bacteroidales bacterium
AATTCCAATTCCATATAATGCAATAATAATTTTTCCAATTAGTTTTTTATCATGCTGTATTTGGTAAATACCCGGAAATTCAAAATAATGGATAATACTTTCATTTGTGATTAATTTCCTCTTAAGTTTCTTTACTTCTTTCGAAACCGGCAATTCCCTACCTTCTAATTCTGTTTTTGCAAATGAAAGAGTGTGTAAACTATCTACCCTGATGCGCAGTGAATCGCTTGAGTTTTCTTCTATCGTACCTTTTACGATAGTGTTATTTTGTACCCTATAAATTTCTACCTTAGCATTTTGTGAGTTTGCCTGAAATAAAAATGCCAGAAACAACGATATAATTAGAACTTTTTTCATGTTTTCTCTTTATTTCCCCCATGCCTTTATACAATAAGCATCTGAATAAGTATGTATATAGATTTTACCATCTGCACCATTGGGGCGGGAACTGGAAAAAGCTTGCTCATTTCTGCTTGTGGCTATTCGTTTAAGCTCTTTGCCATTTTTAGGATCCCGCATTTGAAGATCACTGCCATCGCGCTGATAGATAACGCCATCAATTACATTGGCGGTATTGCTGCCTGCGGCTGGCACATTGTACAATTCATTGCCTGAATTTATATCATAAGCAAATAATCTGTCAACGGTAAACCCCAAGGCTAAATTATCACATCCAAATACCTGCATGGCAAAATCATTACCAGCAGTTCCTAAAAAATGTTTCCAATAAGCTCCTTTATCCTCATACGCATCATAGCACAAGACCTCATTTCCCTTTCCAATAATCAATTTTCCATCATGATAACAAATCCGACCATAATCTTCATCGTGCAAACTATCTTCACAAGCTACAGGTATCGTATAGGCTTTTTGTTGTTTTGTCAGGTTATAAACATATAGTGACATAAGGAAAACTTTCCTAGTTTCTGAAACTCCGTTTAGACTTAATGCAATAAATTCATCACCGGAACTGTTTTTATAAACATCCGAAAAAGTACAAATTCTGAAACTGGGCTTGAATTGTTGTAACGAAGTAGGTAAATCTTCATTTGAAATATTCAACATTTTAGACAACTCTCCTGTTTCAATATCAACTCTTAATAATGAAAAGTGTGAATATCTATCCGCAGCATCAATATATGCATATTTACCACTTCCTCTTACAATTCTACCCATTTCTGTATATCCCGATGGAAGTTCTTTTATCCAAAGTACTTTTCCTTTTTCAATGTCAATCGCATACACATAATGCTCACGAGTTTGGTCATAATAGAAATCACTACAAACAACAATATTCTCATTTTGGTAATAATAATCTGCATTATCAAACTGAAGTGTTTTTTTTGGAAAGAAATCTTTATTCGTTAAACTCCACTTTTCTTTACCTGTTTTAGTATCCAAACCATGTAAAATACTTTCTACAGTTCCATTAGGTACAGGAGTACTGTGAAATACAACAGTGTTTTTATATATTGGATAACCTAAACCAGAGTCGTATATTAAACTTTTCTGATTTAATGGAGTATGCCAAAAAACATTGTTGTTTACCATTTCCTCTTTACAACTTGTACAAGAAGTAATAAGCAGAATATAAAAGAAATAAATTATCAATTTACTGTTCATATTGTAAAAATTAAGACAGGAATAATCAAAAAATTATACCTGTCTTGGTTTATAGATTATTTTTGGAAAGTTTCTGGTTTATAACCACCAAGTACAATTGCTTTATTAAACTCAGCCCTCGTATTAGGATGATTAAACTCCTCCATATGGTTTACCCCTTTAATGGTAGATGAAGGAGTAATTACATTTAAGCCTTGATTTGATTTTAAAGTCTGGGCATAAGTAGAAACAACCCCATCATTCCCTATGGGTATAGCTACAGTCCACGAAGTACAAATAGTACCAGGAACTAATGTACATACCGGAGCAGTGACACGTTTCATACCACCCACTTCTTCTATAGGCGGTGGGGTATCCTGACAAACCAAACCAGTATAACAATAACTATGCGGCTCGTAGTAGCAATTACCTACCATTACACCAAGGTCGTAATCGAGGCCATTGTTCAGGTAATCGGCTACAGAAAACCAATTATAGGAAGCTACTGCATTTAAACCACCCAGATAAAATAGATAAGGGTCAGCAACTCCTCCCAATCCGCAACTAATAGTTATAGCAGCATGAATACTTCCAAACACACAACAACCGTCAACTGCAACTTGCTGAATATCATAGCCCGTCTGGTCATAAGTACCATCTGCATTAACAGTTGGATTGGTTTGTAAAATATCTTTATTAGATGCACAATAAGCCAAACGAGCAAGTGTCCAACGGTCTTCTTCGGCTGCAAAACATAATATTGGCACTTTTACTGTTGGTAAATTATTAATAAAATCACTTCCTTCTTGCATATTTTGTTCACTAAGACTGGTACCACTGGCATATGAACCCATCATCCAGTTTAACCCCGACCCACCGGATATACTCTCTAATGTAAAAAAGCTTGCATATCGCCACTGGGATTTGCAATCCCAGTTCTTGTATTCTTTGGATTTTTAATCCAGTAGCATATCCGGCTTTAAAATCGGATTTATTATTTCGGATTGCAAATCCTTATAATACATACAGTTGGGATAACATATCCCAACAACCAGTGCATCCTTTTTCTCATTTAATATTCATATCCGAAAGGACAGGGATCGAGATTTGTTTCATTTGTATTTTTAATGCATTAATTTTTCTTCCCTGTTTTAAAACGCCAACCAATACGAAATTCAACAAATGCACCAACAATATTCAACTTAT
>CAIYTJ010000370.1 GCA_903929065.1 uncultured Bacteroidales bacterium
CAAACGTACTCCACTGGATTTATATTTATTAGCTAAGCTGCCTGTTACGTGATTCTCATCTTTTTTATTCATGAGCAATTCAACCGTAAACCAACCATGTTTAAAAGAAACTTTCAATGAATTTCCTTTCTCTTCTACTTTTTTTATCTCTTTGGTTCCATCAGCCTTGCTATAGACCGTACCCGTTAACGTTCTATCTTTCCTGAAAAGTGTAACCGTCATTTTTGAATCTCCACCAGGAGTTGCTGTCGCAATTACATCCCACTTTCCTACGAAATAATCTGTAGGTACAGTTTGCGCCTCAACGGTTATTGATACTATTAGAATAAATGCTGCTAATATTAAATTTTCTTTCTTCATGATTGAATTGTATTTACTTGTTTTGATTATATGTTATGCACTCTTTTTCACGGGATTTATTCTGGAAGCAACACAGCCACCATCGCAAAGAATATCCACGCCGGTCAGATAGCTAGCTTTATCATTCACGCAAAAAACAAACAAATTGGCAATTTCTTCCACTCTTCCCAATCGTTTGATCGCACTTTGATTGGTATATTCTTCCACTCTGTCTTTTTCCAGTTCACCCATCGGAGTTTCAAAGGAACCAGGTGACACGCTCAATATCCGAATTCCCTTTTCCCCGAATTTAACGGCGTCGGTCTTTGCATACCAGATTACAAAGTTCTTAGAAATACCATAGGCTATACTCGATTGAAGTTTCTTTGGAAAGAGATTGACCCGACCCATCAGCATTTTCATAAACAGTTCTTTATTCTTGCGGCTGTATTTATATTTTCGGGTGGGCATAATGGCAGATGGTACCATGTAGCCGGACATGGAGGATACATCTATCAGACAGGAACCTTTTTCCATTACTTCATAAAAAGCTTCATTGATATTGATGGTACCAAGTGCATTCGCCTCCATGATGGTTTTGGCATCTCCCATATTGGGTGACATACCTGCAGCATGAATCACGGAGGCTATTCTACCCATAGATTTGGCATGTGAAGCTAATTTGTCCACAGATGCACGATTTGAAATATCACAAGCAAACGATTCGGCTTCAATTCCGTCCTCTCTTAATTCTTCGAGAGCACTTTCAAGCTTCGTGACGGTTCTACCCACAATAATAATGTAATTCTCTTTTCCTAACATTTTGGCGGTGGCAAGTCCCATTCCACTTCCACCACCGGTGATAACACATACTTTTTTCATACCTTTTATTTTATATTTTTTTAATCCGGCACATGTGCTTTCATTTGTTTATTGATAAGGTTCTTGGCAAACTTCGGACTTATTTTGTAGATAAAATTCATAGCTTTAATATCTGTTCCTATAAGTACTGATTGTTTGTTGTTTTCCATGCTATCGATAATTATTTCAGCAGCTTTGGAAGGTTGAACAGGTTTAATGACAGCTTTTTGTATCGCTTCATCGTCTTTACGATTTTTATCGGCTCCAGAGTTGAATTTTATATCAGTGGCAATCCCTCCCGGAATAATCAATGTTACATTCACATTCGTATTTCTTAATTCGGATTGCAAACCCTCGGTAAGCAATTTAACACCCGCTTTTGCAGCCCCATACACGCTCTCGCCCGGAACAGGAAACAGTCCGCCCATGCTGGATACGTTTACAATATGTGCTTCGGGTCTTTGTAGAAAATGTGGTAAAAAAGCCTTAGTCATATCAAGTGTCCCATAAAAATCTACGTTCATAACCCTGTCGATTATGCTATAATCAAGATCATTTACCTTGACAAAGGGTTGAATAATTCCGGCATTATTTATCAACCCATCTACCTGACCGTGAATTGCAATAACCTCTTCTGGAAACTTTACCACCGCTTCTCTATTAGTAATATTTAATAAGTGTATGGATAGATAGTCTGCTTTTGCCCCTGCAAGTTTTTTTGTTTCGGCTAAAGCCAATTCATTGATATCCACAGCAGCTACTTTTGCTCCTTTAGACAGTAAGTTTAATACTAACTCACGGCCCATTCCGGCTCCTCCGCCGGTTACCACAATTGTTTTGTTTTGTACGTTCATTTTGTTTTCTTTTTTTATACCTTAATTTATCTGATCATTCTTTTCAATAACTTCAAATCTAATTGTTTGAATTGCGCTGCAAAGGTACAGGAGCTTTTTTGTGCTGAAAAGGTTGAAAATACCTCAATGTTGGACTAAAAGTCGTAATTGTATTATTTTTAGAACAAATAGTATTATTTTTGTATGTCATTAGTTCGTAAATAACATTAATCATTCATGAAGAACACAATAAATCCATTTAACTGGAATGCGGAGTTGAAGAATCTCGAGGTAGATTCAATTGACAATGATCTTGTATTGCTCGAAAATCCCATATTTACTTCCGCTTTCGATTATCCTTTTAAGGTAGATGTTACCACGGCTATCATTTGTATGAAAGGAACTATGCGAGGAAGTACCAACCTAAAGCAATATAATGCCGAAGCTCCCTGCCTTTTCATTGTTTTAGCTGATCAAATATTGCAATATGAATACATGAGTGATGATTTCTCAGGGCTTTTTATTGTGATGTCAAAAAAATTCACGGACAATTTACTTATTAATCTTCAGGAGAGATTTCCATTGTTTCTTTCTATTCAGGATAACCCATGGACACCGTTAAATAAAGAGGATCTGCAATCGATGGTTGACTATTATAGTTTGTTGCTGAAAACGGTAAGAATGAAAGACAACCCCCATCGGATAGACATTGTGAAACATTTGATGCAGGCTTTTTTCTATGGGTCCAGTTATCAGTTTCATAAAATACCCGATACCAATAAGAAATCAAAGCAGGAAGTCGTTGTAGAAAAATTTTTAAATCTGGCCCAGGCTAATTACAAGAAACAACGGGAGTTGGAATTTTATGCTGATAAATTGTGCTTGTCGACGAAACATTTATCGAAAGTCATTAAAGAAAACAGTGGAACATCGGCAAATGATTGGATTGATAATTATGTGATTTTAGAAGCAAAGGCTTTACTCAATTCAACCAACATGACGATTCAACAAATAAGCGATGAACTGAATTTCCCATCTCAATCATTTTTCGGCAAATACTTTAAGCGGCATGTTGGAATGTCACCAAAAGAGTATAGAAATAACTAAGAACTTGATAATCTTATTTTTGTTGTACTTAGTTTTTCTCTTTTTATTAACTGTTTCGTTTTTTTCTTGTCGGGATATTCTTCATGATAAATTATTTTAGTAATTTTGAACCATGAAACGAGCATTTAAACAGGCGTTTAAACTAAAGATCATGATTATGTGAGTTCCAGGTGTCCTTAATAAAAAAATATAAATAACCACATGAATACATTGGAAGAAACAGCAATCAATTTATTAAACAAAAGTTTGAATCCTATTCCGCAGGAATTGAATGAGATAGATTGGAAATGTGCATTATCAACAAAGACAGAACGCTTAGCACAACACATTTCTGCTTTTGCCAACTATCCGGGTGGCGGATTCTTGGCCATAGGTATAAACAATGATGGCAAATCAAGTCCGTTGAGTAAAGTTGAAATGGATGAGATTATTCAAAAGTTGGGAAATATTGCTCGCAATAGTTTAGCTCAACCAGTTGCCATTGAACATGCTGTCATCACTTATAACGATAATCCTGTTTTAGTTATTCATATTCCTGAACAACCAAATAAACCCGTACATCTGAGAGGTCCAAATATCTTTGATTGTTATACCAGAAGTGCTGGTCAAACCGTCAAACTTTCCCGTCATGAAGCCACTCAGTTAATTGCACTTTCATCGGGCTATGATTTTGAATCACAAACAGCAATGTCTAATGTAGATAAAGATGAAATTATTGGGCAAATTGATTATGACAGCTACTTTACATTGCAGCAGAAAAGGCTTCCTGAAACAAAAAGTAATATAATTCTTGCTCTTGCCGATGACAATTTAGTAAACAAAACAAGTACCTCTTGGGATATTTTAAACCTCGGGGCAATACTCTTCGCCAAAAATCTAAATACATTCAAACACCTTAGTCGGAAAGCAGTAAGGGTCGTTGTGTACGAAGGAACAAGTAGAATAAAAGCATTAAAGGAGCAAGAAGAGCCGAAAGGTTATGCCTCAGGGTTTGAAGGTTTGATAAGCTACATTATGGATCAATTAAAACCGAATGAAATTATCGAAACGGCTTTTCGCAAAAATGTGAAACTATATCCCGAAATTGCCATTCGTGAGTTTGTCGCTAATGCACTTATTCATCAGGATTTTATGGTTTCGGGCACAGGTGTTATGATTGAAATTTTTACGGATAGAATCGAAATTACCAATCCAGGCATTCCATTAGTGGACATTAACCGTTTTATTGACACAGCTCCTAAATCCAGAAACGAAAGTCTTGCCTCTTTAATGAGAAGACTAAATATTTGTGAAGAACGTGGTAGTGGCATTGACAGGGCAATTGATGCAATTGAGTTGTACCAATTACCTGCCCCAAAATTTATTCGTGGTGATGATTACACTCGGGTTATTCTGTATGCTCCCACATCTCTAACACGCATGAATAATGAGGATAGAACAAGAGCCTGCTATCAACACACTTGCTTGCACTATGTCAATAATCAACCGGTAAACAATCAATCGGTTCGAAAACGTTTCAACATAGCAATAAACAGTGTCTCCTTTGCGTCTAAAATTATTGCCGACACAGTTGAAGCAGGGTTAATCAAGCCTGCCGATCCTGAAAATGAGTCAAAAAAATTCGCTTCTTACATCCCATTCTGGGCTTGATTTTTTATTTCATTCAGAAACAACGAATCATTGTTTCTGAAACTTATCGGCTTGATATTCTGCATATTTCTTATTTCATTGGAAACTCACGATCTAACTCTATCTTACTAAATAGAGGAGAAAGTGTCCGGATTTCAATAACGTAAATTTCTATCTGAAAACAGAATAAATTATGCAATCACAATAAGGAAGTTGTTGATTGCGGTCAAAAATCGCTGAAACACTTATCTAATAAGCATTTCAGAAGAAATACACCGCAACTAAACTGAAAAAAATCAAAGAAAATAAATTTAGGTTAGTTGCGGTATAAAATCGCTACAATCCTTTAAGGTAAAGGCTTTGATGCCCTCCGCAACCGAAACACCGCAACCAAGGTATTTTTTATAGAATTTCATTATTGAAAGCGGTCAGGCTTCGCTTGAAAGTTTATTACGGGCAGCTCCGCAAGGCAATCCCCAGCCGCCAAAAATCCCAGCCCCTCGTTCCTCTGGGCTTGCACGGTCTTTTTATCGGCTTCCGCACAATCCACGCTTCGTTGTCTTTTTCTGTCACACTTTTTGCAATCAACCCTTCTTTCACAGTGATGTTTTTTCAAAACCACTGTTTCAATCCACCCACAAGAAGCAAAAAGATGCGCCAGAAAAAAGCCAACTCAAAGCTATTATACATAACATGTAGTTATATTCGAGCCCTTGCCTGACGGCAAATTAATAGGGCTAAATATAACCTAATTATGTATAATAGCCGCACAAAATCAACGCTTTGCCCTGCTCCGCTGCCCGAGAGACCAACAATATTCCCCTCCTCC
>CAIYTJ010000371.1 GCA_903929065.1 uncultured Bacteroidales bacterium
ATTCAAACAAGTAATTTTAATCTTAGTATTAGTCCAATGGTCGGTTTTGGAACACACGGATTTAATCTTGGAGCTTCATTAAATGCGAGTGGTAAAACTGACAATGGTTTCGTTTTTTCAGGTGGCATAGGTATTGGTTACAATAGTGGAATGAACAGTTTAGGAGAACAAGCCGGAGGAGAGTGGTATGGCAATGCAGGAGCATTTGTTGGTTATAATGATGGTAAAAATACTTACGGAGCAGGATATTCGTACAATGGATTTTTTGGAGGAAAAACAGATCAAGGTGTAGGAGCTATACATCTACAAATAGCTAATTTTGGGTTGCGATTTGATGAAGATTTGATTGGTGATGGAAAAGATCGATATCGTACGGGTGGTTTGATGCTCTCATATAGAATTGATAATAATGTAACAATTGCTATAGGTGGTAGTATGATAACAGGAGACCCAGATAAAAACAAACGATTACCATATGGAAGTGAAAAGACTTATATAGAAGATGGCGTAACAAAAACTGCTGGGACTTATGATGATTGTTATGAAACAATGCATGACCTTAGAGGAGGAAATATATATGCAGGTTTTATAAGTAAAGGTCAATCTTATTTTTTAGGTACAAATTCCGAGGGAGATCTTCATAGTATTCAAAACGCAATTCATAGTAGTTCTTTTACAAAACATCCTGCTTATTTTGCAGACAGAGGGTTTGGTACAAAATTGTTTTCATATTATGGTGGATATAATCCGTTTTATCTTAACTACTAATTTATTAAAACATGAAACGCAGTTTATTTTATTTTTTATTTATTATCATTTTATCATCTTGTGTATGTTATTATACTGCATATGAAGATGGCAAGCCAGGCTATAGAGTGTGTAATCCAAAGGTTTTCAGATATAATAAACTCTGTTATGCTTTAAGCAATAAGAGTCTAATTGACACGAGTGTTATTTACGTGAAAGATTCTATCTTTTGGAAATATGAAATTCCAAATTGGAAATTATATAGAAAAGAATTTATTAGATTTTTTCCAAAGGGACAATTATTGATTTATTTTAGTGATAGCATTCCAACTAATGAAATTCTTAATAATAAAGTTTTTGGCATGCAAGGTTACTATTATATTGAAGACTCCAAAATAAAGATTGATTTTTTTGATATTGATGAGATTGCTCAAACCATTAGATACTTTGGTAGAATTAAAGAGAATGGAGATTTAATATTTTATGAACAAACACCAAATTATTATTTTGGATCTTATTGTTTAACGGAGAATGGCGAAAAGAACCGTCATAAATCGTTATGGAAAAAAATAAAATTAGATGGTGTTAAACATTATCGCCCTGATTGGTAGATTGGTGATGAGGTTTGATAACAGCATGGTAATGTATCAGATGTATTTATTCAAAAATAACAGACTCAGTTAGGCCTAGAGTATTTAGCTTATGTTGTGCAACAGCCTCGTGACGCTTCGCCAAGCATTGTATTCAGAATTCATAAACTACGGCGAACGTGGCATGTCGTGTTCAAGAAATTTAATACGTTACGGAGAATCTGTTTGTAAATTACAAGTGTTCGGAACTCACTTAAAAATATATTATAAATAAATAAAATAACAATCAACATGAAAAAAGTCTTTCTAACTATTTTTATTATCGCATTAATAGTCAACGTGTCAGCCCAGTTAAAGAAAGGTGATATTACGTTGTCATTAAACGGTATGTATACTACTACAAACAATTATACCGGAGTATATAACAACTCATTAACTGAAAGAAATTCTTCGTTGGTAACAGGTGCATCACTTTCGTTTATCCGAAATAATTTTTTATTTGGATTTGGGTTTGACTTTTTGAATGAGAATGATGCTAAAAAATCAATTCTTTTCTTTAATATTAATTCTAATCAATTAGAACAAGAACTAATGAATTCCTCAATATTACTTCCCAATGTGTATGTGGGTTATTATTGCACCATAGCAAATAATTTATGTTTCAATAGCAATTTAAAATTTAGTATCGGTGCGCTTTCTTCAAAAACAGTAAGTTTAGGTAATGGCTTGCAAACAGGCAATTCATTACCAAATGGTCAAGAAATAACGGAAAATGCAACCTATGCGAATGTCGGTATACATCCTGAATTTACGTATTTCATTTCGAAGAAATTCGGGTTATCATTATATCCGGGAGGCATTGACTATTCATTTCTGAATTGGAATACTGCAGGTTCCACCCTTATTTTCAATTTTAATCCCAACAATTGGCTTGTGGGAGTTAAATTTGTGTTATAATAAGGTTTGGCATACACCAGATCACTTTGGATTAAAAAAACAAAAAAAGTGAGGCACAACCCTCACTTTTTTTAGTTGAAACCAACTGATTTATTTCTTTCTCAACTCATCCAACGCTGTTTTCACGGTTTTATCATCCTTGTAAAGGAGTGGATAAAATCCCGTATCGCCCAGCATATTACGAGAAATATAGGCTTTTAGTTGCGTAAGCAGGAAGCGTTTGGAGATATTTATTTGAGCCTGATTTACCGGCACTCCTTTGGTAGCTGCAAAGGCAGCAAAATCAGCAATCAGATTCTGAATGTCCAGGTAAGAGGACATTTGTTGCCAGCTTTTCAACGATTTCAGCTTGTCGCGGTTCTTATCCGAATACTGGAACGCATATTGGTACAAATAGCCGTAATTAATCACTTTGCTCAGGTAAGGCGTATATTCCGACGTGTCGCGCGACACAAAGATATCGGGCATAATACCGCCGCCACCGTAAACAGTGCGTCCGCCAACCGTTTTGTATTTCAGTTTTTTCGCCACGTGAATGCTGTCCTTGCTGTCCAGTTCACCGTGTTTGTAGCGGTTCAGAATATCCATTTCATAATCTTCCGATTTTCCACGCACATAAGGCTTTTGAATGCTGCGTCCCGAAGGGGTATAATACCGTGCTACTGTCAAACGGATGGCAGATTTATCCGAAAGTGTCATTTGTTGCTGAACCAATCCTTTTCCAAACGATCGGCGACCGATAATCGTACCGCGGTCGTTATCCTGAATGGCACCGGAGAAAATCTCACTGGCCGATGCGGAAAATTCGTCAATCAGCACCACCAGCGGAAGGTCAATGCAGCTTCCCTTTCCATCCGATTTGGCTTCGGAACGCGGATACGCTTTTCCCTGCGAATAAACAATCATACGTCCGGCAGGCAGAAATTCATTCACCATATTAATGGCCTGTTCCATAAAACCACCGCTGTTTTCGCGTAAATCGATAATGTATTTTTTTGCTCCCTGAGTCCGGAGTTTGGCAATGGCATTCAGAAATTCGGAATAGGTGGTGTCGGCAAATTTGCTGACCTTGATAAACCCGACTCCGGGTTCAATCATATAGGCAATGTCCACCGAATTGACCGGAATATCGCCACGGGTAATGGAATAATGCAGAATTTCACGCGTGCCGTGCCGGCGAATGCCCAGTTTTACCTTGGTTCCTTCTTTTCCGCGAAGTTTTTTCATTACTTTTTCGTTGCTTATCTTTTTGCCGACAAAAACTGAATCATTTACCTGAACAATACGGTCACCGGCTAACAAACCCACTTTTTCTGACGGTCCGCCGCTTAAAACAGCCACAATCATTACCGTGTCGTTCTGAATATTAAACTGAACACCGATGCCGCTGAAACTTCCTTCGAGTTCGCTGTTTACTGCCGCCAAATCGGAAGCAGGAATATACACCGAGTGCGGATCAAGCTTTGAAGCCAAATCAGTCATTAACTCCTCGGTAGTTTGTTTGATATTGACGGTGTCGACGTATTGCGATTTGATAATGGAGAGCAATTCATCCACTTTGCTGTGCGACATCATGCCCGAAAATCCCGAACCGTGCGCTCTGTTAGAAAGCAAATTGCCTAGTATGATTCCGGCAAGTATTGAGAATAAGACGATTAATACCAGTAATAAATTCTTCTTCATATATAAATGAGTTAGTAAAGTTAGAAAGTTTGTAAAGTTGAAAGTTTGTAAAGTTTTTAAAGTTATAAAGTAAAAAGGCATTAAAGTTATATTAAATGAGGAATTTCTATGTACCAAGAACTTTATAACTTTATAAACTTTATGAACTTTATAAACTTCGTAAACTCTTACCCTTTTTCAATAAAGACTACTTCTATTCCTGCCCGTTCCAGCAATTCAACACCATCCATGATGCGGTATTTTTCGCCGTAAATAACCCGTTTGATGCCAGCCTGAATTATTAATTTAGCGCATTCAATACACGGCGAAGCTGTAACATATAAGGTTGCCTGGTCGCTGCTGTTGTGTGAGCGGGCTACTTTGCTTATGGCATTGGCTTCGGCATGTAAAACGTAAGGTTTGGACACATTGTTTTCGTCCTCGCATTTATTTTCAAATCCCGAAGGTGTTCCGTTGTATCCGTCGGAAATAATCATTTTGTTTTTTACCAGTAAAGCACCCACTTGACGGCGTTCGCAATATGAGTTTTCAGCCCAAATCCGGGCCATACGCATATACCGTTTGTCAAGTAGCAATTGTTTCTCTGTCATTTTTTTTGTTCTGTTTGATTCACGTGATTAGTAGATATTTTATGGTATTGTGTCTTTTATTGGCAATTTTCAGGTAATGAAAATCCTGAAATAACGGAAAAAAACTGTTCGTCGGTTACACCAATCTGACGGCATGCCAGACGGGCTGCAGTCAGATTCTGCAGGTTGTGTTCTCCTGCAATCTTGAGCGGAATTTCGCCGTACCTGGTTTTTAAAAAAGTAACTCCATCTTTTACTTCATGTTCCGGAGTATTATATGGAAACGGCACGATGTCCCGACGAAGATGTTGGGCAATTTCATTCAGATTATCATCACCATCAAAATAAATCAACCGTCCCTGAACTTCCATCAATTCCGTAAATTTCCTGAATTGCTCCACGTATTTTTCAGAAGTAGGGAAAACATTGGTTTGATTCCACTCAATGCCGGTCAGTACGGCGATATGAGGCTTGTATAAATGAAATTTAGGTCGCTGGTCCAATGGGGATATGAAATGTTCCTCCCCTTCAAAAACGGCAATGCGTGAGTCGTACGAAAGTTTCACCAGGTTGTCAAAACCTTCCATTTGAGTACCAACCATATAATCGGTATCAATTTTCAACTGTTTCAACGCAAAAAGAATCATAGCAGTAGTGATAGTTTTACCACGGCTTCCACCGACTACAATGCGGGTTTTACTTCGTGTCTGTTGAAAAAGAAATTCAGTGAAAGAGAAGATATTTAATTTGAGTTCTTTGGCACGGATCAATTCAGGATTATCTTCTGTGATACGCATTCCAAGAATGACTGCATGCAATCCTTTGTGAATCTTCTCAGGAAACCAACCAATATCATTCGGTAAAAGTCCATATTGCTCCAACCGACTGTGAGATTGCTCAAATATTTCATTATCCGAACCAGTTACAACAAAATTTTGTTTCTTTCTAACAGCAATTGCCAGGTTGTGCATGGCAGTTCCACCAATACCTATAAAATGAACTCGTTGCATACGATTGACAGATAAATGTTTTTAGCTATTTTTGTGGCGAAATTTTATTGAAACGCAAATGTACTAAAAAGTTTGTAAAGTTTGTAAGTTTGTAAAGTTTGAAAGCTCCATAACTACTCAAGTTCTGAATCAATCATTCCTGCTTTATAACTTTATAAACTTTATAACTTTCAACTCTCAAAATTATGAAATTATATAAAATAGAAGCAGGAACATTCCATATCGATGGCGGTGCTGCATTTGGAGTTGTTCCTAAAAAAGTATGGCAAAAACGTTATCCGTGTGATGAAGAGAATTATTGTACAATCTCCATGCGGTGTCTGTTGATTGATACAGTTGAAAGATTAATCCTGATTGATGCCGGAACCGGTGATAAACAACTTGAATATCTGAAATATTACGGGTTTGAAGGAGTTGTCAATTTTGAAACTGAATTTGAGAAACTAGGTTATAAATGCGAGGATGTCACTGATGTAATTTTTACGCATCTTCATTTTGACCATTGTGGCGGCGCAACGAAATATAATGCAGATAAATCGAAAGTTGAACTGGTTTTTCCGAATGCTACACATTATGTAGGGAAAACACAATGGGAGAATTTTCTAAATCCGAATGTGCGTGAGGGCGATTCTTATTTTACCGAGAATATGATACCCATTCGGGAAGCCGGAAAATTAAAATTGGTGGATGAAAATCAGTTTGTTTGTCCCGAAGTTGAAGTCCGGCTTTTCAATGGTCATACTGTCGGACAATTGGTGAGTTATATTGATTTGGGCGGAAAGACGTTGGTTTATACCGGCGATGTGATTCCGCTGGCAGCTAATGTGCCGTTAGCATGGATTTCGGCCTACGATATTTCACCGATTTCTGCTATGGCTGAAAAGAAAATTTTACTGGACGAAGCTGTTGAGAAGAATCAGATTCTCTTTTTCGAACACGATAATTACACGGAATGTTGCACCATTGCGGCTAATTACAAAAAGCACAAAGTGGACAACATAATGACGTTTGAAGAAGCTGTAAAATAAAAATCGGCCTACCTGATAATCCAATTATCAGATAGGTCAATTTTTATAACTCAACTTTAAACTGCAAAATACGATTCTAACTCTTTCAAGGTATCAGCATCTGTATTTAAATCTTTTACAATTTTTCCTTTTTCCAATACTACAATCCGCTTGCAAACTTCAGTCACATGATTCAGGTCGTGGCTGGAAATCAACATCGTCATATTGAATTTTGTTTGAAGTTCGGTCAGAAATCGTTTCAGACGTATTTGTGATGACGGATCGAGTGCAGTAAACGGTTCGTCTAAAATAAGAATTTTAGGATCGCCAATCAAAGCGGCTGCAATGCCAATTTTCTTCTGATTTCCTTTTGAAAAATCACGGATAAGTTTCTTTGTACCTAGAATTTCGTCATTAAAAAAATCTCTCATCGATTCCAGAAAAGCTGCAATATCACCTTCTGATTTATTATAGAGTTTTCCCACAAACGTGAAATATTCTTCGGTTGTCAGAAAATCAATCAGGAAACCTTCATCCAAAAATGATCCCGTCGAAGTTTTCCAGTCGTCACTTCGGGCAACTTTCTTATCTTCAATCAGAACCTGACCCTGAGTAGGTTCAATCAAGTCCAGTATCAACCGAAAGAAAGTTGTTTTTCCGGCACCATTATTTCCTACCAAACCAAAACTCTCACCAACGGGAATTGTCAATGCAGGAATATTTAATACGGTTATACCGTTGTAAGCTTTTTGTAAATCACTAACTTTTATCATATGATTGTTGATTTTATTTTTGACTTTATAAACTTTAGAACTAATTATTCACCTTCCCTGTATCCTTCGGCAAGCTTATATTTGCGTCGGTTAAATTGGTTTATACAAATGTTTATCAATTGTTTCCGAAATATAATTCCGGCTAATCCCATAAGGGTTAATGTCCAAAGTGCAACAGCCAGTGTAAATAATGTGGAAAGTAATCCTACGATAATCATTGGCAAAAACATGATTGGAAGTACAATCAGAAAGCTTTTATAGGTAGTTCCCTGATAATTCATTGCCGAAGATTTTGATAAATCAACTCGTTTGGTATTAAACGTTGCCAGAAACATAAGCAAATAAATATTTACACCGGTATTAAAAATAAAAGCAACCAAATGTAAATATACTATCTTCATACCAAATAAAAAATATGGAGTTGTTAGCATAAAACAAATTATATTCAGTGCAATCATAAAATAATAATTTGCATTAATATAATCTTTAACAGGGATATTACGGGTCAAAATGCAATCAAAGTGCCTGCTGTCCCAGCTGATCATCCATTGTCCGAACATAATCATTAGTAATCCGGTCATAAACATGGCACAAAAAAACAACATTCCGTTGCTGTTAGCATACAAATTACTGGTGTAAAATATTAATCCGTAAAAGAGGAAAAATCCAGACATATATAGAATACTTTTTGTGCGTTTATGTCTGAGTATAAGTTTTATTTCCAATGATATAAGTTCACCGATAATACCAAATTTGTTGAGAAATGTAAAGTCGGTTTTGATGGTTTTATCACTTTTTATTTTCAGATTGAATTTTTCAGGATAATAATTCTGACTAAAAAACCATTTGTTGAGTAAAAAAGCACCAAAAAACAAACACAGAGGTATAAATAAACCGAAACGTTTAAGTACATAGAAATTATAAAGTGCTCTGGAAAAACGAAAGAGAGAAAAGATATTAAAATATTCCAATGCAATAATAATCCCTAAAATGCCTAATATCAACACAAAGGACAATATACTTGAACCGAATTTTCGTTTTAGAAATGCTGCTGTAAAAGAATTAAACCATATCATTAAGATAAAGCTGAGTACAAATCGGAAAGCTACCGAAACACTGTAATAACCAACCACGGATTTAATTGCAAATGGCACTACAACCAGTAAAAGCAAATAGTTTGCCGGACTGACTAATGGTTTCAATATCAGAAAATTGATCAAATTTGATCTTTTAATTGGTAAAACCTGATAAGGTGGCAAATTAAACGTATTTAGTTGCTGTAAGAAAAACCGGATAGTCAAACCAAATAACAACAAATACAACATGGCACCATTAAATAGTTCCATTGGATTCAGGTTGCTGTCTGCTTTTTCAAGTATTTTATTAAGAGAAAAACCTAAAAACAACAGAATTACAGCAATGTAAAGTGCGAAAAACCCCAGCAGAATGCTCACCGCCAGATTTTTATAAAATCCCTGCGAGCGAATGCTTTTCTTCAATTCCTGTTTGACCAGATTTACTATCAGCATAAATTTCAATTTATATAACCTGTTTTTGATTAATTATTTGCTTTCATCTTCATTGTACCAACCGGCATACATGGCATAATTATGCGCAATTTTTCGGTTCATTTCATTGGTTTGTTCCGGATCTACATTTTTTATAAACTTTGCCGGAACGCCTGCCCAAAGCGTGAACGGTGGTATTATGGTATTACTCAATACCAAAGCTCCTGCAGCAACAATGGCTCCTTCACCTATTTCTGAAAAATCCAATAAAGTTGCTCCCATGCCAATGAGTGCATAATTATTGATTTTTGCCCCGTGAACTGTAACGTTATGACCGATTGAAACATAATCGCCAATTTCGACGGTAGATTTTTCGTACAAAGTATGTAATACCGAACCGTCCTGAATATTAACGTGATTGCCGATTCGAATGGAATTTACATCTCCGCGCAAAACCGCATTAAACCACACGCTGCAACCATCGCCAAGTATTACATCACCAACAACTGTGGCATTTTCTGCCAGAAAACAATCATTTCCAATTTTCGGAGTAAAACCCCTAACTGATTTAATTAAAGCCATATTTTTAAATTATGAGTTGCAAAGATACAAGTTAAATCAGAATATTTAAAATGAAAAATAAAAAAACAAATGTCTTGCTATTTTATAGAGTTTCTTAGTGATAAAAATTCATTCAAAACTTATTAAAAAACTTTTTTGAAACTAAACTGTTTATTTATAACTATTTGTTTTTGTGAAATTACAACAAATATACGGTGGAAAAATAGTTATATCGTTAAAAACCCTTTGAAATGCTCGATGCTGCATGTTTCCCTGCAAATAAGGCATTGATCAGATGGTAAATTAGGATGTATCAAAAACGAAAAATTAAACACATTTAAAAATTTGCAACATGAAAGCATTGAAATTTATTGGTATTGGACTTGTTTCAATCATTATTTTGTTTTTAGTTGTGGCACTTTTTGTGCCAAAAGAATTTACTTACGAGAAAACAATTTCTATCAATTCACCGATAGATACAGTTTGGGTATTTACCAGCAGTTTATCCGGTTTGGATAAATGGAGTCCCTGGAATGATCATGATCCGAATATGAAAAAAGAAATGTCGGGTGTAGATGGCACAGTTGGTGCTGTTCAAAGCTGGACAAGTGATGTGGAAGATGTTGGAATTGGAAGCCAAACAATTTCAATAATTGAAAAACCATCGCTGTTTGAGACAAAACTTGATTTCTTAAAACCTCACGAAAGTCATGGAATGGCATATATTAAACTTGTTTCTGAAGGAACTGCAACAAAAGCTACCTGGGGCATGAAAGGAAACATGCCATATCCGTTTAATGTAATGAGGCTTTTTATGAATATGGATAAAATGATGGGAAAAGATTGGGATAACGGTCTTGGAAAACTTAAAAAGCTAAGTGAAAAATAAAATCTTATTTGCGTTTTTAGTAAGATAAACTTCCGTACTTTCCGGGAGTTTATTTTTTTTAAACAAATTCAATTCACATACTATCATTTTTATAGATTTAATTTGCTAAATTTGCTGAACTGAATTAAGTATAATTGTTTTAAATATAATGAATAAGCAATTTCATATTTTCGAAATAGATGAAGGATTGGTCAGGACAATTCAAGCGAGAGCAGAAGGTCCTCATTATCATGATTTTGAAGAACTGATTATTGTAACAGAAGGAAGTCTGGAACATTATATTGATTTTCAGTCTGAATTGGTTGTTGCGCCTTTTGTCAGTTATGTTTCGATGGGAAAGATGCATCGGATAGTTGCTCACGACGATTTACGTGGCTGGGTGATTAATTACCAAAATGAATTTATTCCGGATTCAAAACTGAATTTCTATTCGAACTTTTTTACCACCACCAATATCCCGATAGGAGCGGATGGTTGTGCAATTCGTTTTGTCAGTCTTTGCCAGATTATTAATCATGAATATCAGGAAGAAAATCCCGATTTCCAGACAATTCGACACTTGACGGCAGCGTTAATTTCGATGATTGAATCGGAACGCAAAAGAATTATTCCAATCGAAAAATCCGTAAAAGCTTCACAGATAGACACTTTTAATAGTTTCCTGAAAATAGTTGAACAAAATTTCCGCCGTGACGAAGGAATTTCATTTTATGCCGATAAAATGAATATGTCCGAACGAAACCTGAATATTATCTGTAAAAACAACTTCCAGAAAAGCGTTTCAGAAATCATCGAGACACGTAAACTTATTGAAGCCAAAAAAATGTTAACTCACACCGAAAAATCTGTGTCAGAAATAGGTTATGAGCTGGGTTACAACGAGAAATCATACTTTACGCGCGTGTTTCACAACAAACTTTCCGTTACTCCAACTCAATTTCGCGAAATGACCCGCGCAATTATTTCCTAAAAGTACCACTCATTTTCTTAAAAGTGTAACTGTTGGCCTTTTTTGCCGCTGTATCTTTGCATCATAATAATTCAAACAAAAATTTTAATAAAATAAGATTATGAACGCAACAGTAACAGAAACAAAATTATTGACTGGTGTTATAGATCCAGCACACAGCAGAGTACAATTTAAGGTAAAACACCTTATGATTTCAAACGTATTGGGTAGTTTTAAGGAATTTGAAGGAAAAGCCACGATGGTTGAAAACGATTTAGCCTCAACGGTTGTTAGTTTTTCAATTAATGCAGCTTCTATCGATACCGAAGCTCCTGATCGTGATGCTCACCTGAAAAGTGCAGATTTCTTCGATGTGGAAAATTTTCCTAAAATTGAATTTGAAGGAAAAGGATTTACTCAAAAAGATGAAGAGAATTATGAACTGAAAGGTAATCTGACCATGAAAGGAATTTCAAAACCGGTTACTTTGGCTGTCGAATTTGGCGGATTTATGACTGACCCATGGGGAAATAAAAAAGCAGGTTTTTCAGTTACCGGTGAAATAAACCGAAAAGATTGGGGAATGGGATGGAACGCAGCTCTCGAAGCAGGCGGAGTTTTGGTTGGAGAAAAAATTAAACTCAATTGTGACGTGGAATTTGGAATCAGCTGAATGATTGAAAATCAACATTCAAAAAAAATCAGGTATAATGAACTTAGCTAATCTAAACCAGAACGATAACAGCACGAGCCGAATGCCCGTGCTGTTTGTCGGACATGGAAGTCCGATGTATGCTATTGAGGAAAATGAATTTGTTCAGAAATGGCGCGATTTGGGCGAAAATCTTCCAAAACCGATAGCCATTATTGCTGTTTCGGCGCATTGGGAAACTCGTGGAACGCAAGTTACAGCTATGCCAAAGCCACAAACCATTCATGATTTTGGTGGTTTTCCCTGCGAACTTTACGACATTCAATATCCGGCTCCGGGAAATCCGGAATTGGCAACTGAAGTTATGAAGACGGTCAGTAATTCAGACGTTTTTGCGGATCAAAAGTGGGGATTGGACCACGGAACCTGGAGTGTCCTCAGACGGGTTTATCCAAATGCCGATATTCCGATTGTGCAATTAAGTCTGGATTACAATAAATCGCCTCAAGAACATTATGAATTGGCAAAGGAACTGGCTTCATTTCGTGAAAAAGGTGTTTTGATTGTGGGAAGCGGCAATATTGTCCACAATCTGCGTCAGGTGGCCTGGGATAAAACCGATGATGAAGAATTTGGTTTCGATTGGGCAATTGAAGCGAATGAAAAAATCAAAAAGCTGATTCGAGAAAATAATCACAAAGCATTGATTGACTATCATTTGTTGGGGAAGGAAGTTCAAATGGCTGCTCCGACTGCCGATCATTATTTGCCGTTGCTTTATGCCCTGGCATTGAAAAATGATGATGAAGAGGTGGAATTTTTCAACGATAAAGCTGTAATGGGTTCGTTAACCATGACTTCTTTGAAAATCGGTTAGTTGAAATGTTTGTTTCGCCATTGATAAAGTTCTTAAAGTCAATGGGATAAATTTTTTAGGGTTGAGTGAAAATTATTTTTACTCAACCCTTTGTACATTAAAAATAAAGTTGTATTTTTGCAGTCCGTTTCGGATAAGGTAACCAAGAAGCAATGCCACAAGCAACTCACCTTCCCGATGTAATCAGAAAAGTCGTTTAAAAAATGTATGCAATCGTAGAAATTTTGGGGCAACAGTTCAAGGTGGAAGCCGGAAGAAGACTGTTTATCCATCGCATGGAAGAGGCCGAAAGAGGTTCTCAATTAGAATTTGACAAAGTGTTATTGGTTGACAATGAAGGCGCTATAACTGTTGGAGCTCCAACTGTAGCAGGTGCGAAAATTGTTGCTGAAGTATTATCGCACGTTCGTGGTGAAAAAGTAATTATTTTCCACAAAAAACGTCGTAAAGGATACCGCAAACGTAACGGTCACCGTCAAAACTTTACAGAATTATTAATCAAAGAAATTGTAGCTTAACCGATAAAATTTAGAAGAAAATGGCACATAAGAAAGGGGCGGGTAGCTCAAGAAACGGTCGTGAATCGGAAAGTAAGAGACTTGGCGTAAAAATTTACGGTGGTCAATTTGCAAAAGCAGGTAATATTATCGTTCGTCAACGCGGAACAGTTCACCACATTGGTGAAAACATTGGTATGGGTAAAGATCATACGTTGTTTGCATTGATCGACGGAATCGTAGAATTCAGAAAAAAGAAAGACAACAAGTCATTTGTTTCTGTAAAACCTATCGAAGTCGCTGCTAATTAAGCAATAACCGATACGCATCACACATAAATCTCCTGTTGTTTTACCGTAGAGTAAAATTGCGGGAGATTTTTTTATTTCAGATAAAAGAACCAGGACTTGATTTGCAATTGTAAATTGTAAATTATTAAATTGTAAATTGTATTATGTTGACACTCAAATATATCACCGAAAATACCGCCGAAGTGATTGCCCGTTTGGCTAAAAAGAATTTCGACGGAACAGTTGTTATTGCTCAGGTAATTGAATTGGATAATGCCCGTAAAGCTGCTCAGGTTCAGGTTGATAATGCTTCGGCCGAAATGAACAATTTGTCGAAAGAAATCGGAATGCTTTTCAAAGAAGGAAAGCATGAAGCAGCAGCTAAAGCAAAAGAACGGACGGTTGAATTGAAAGAAACGATCAAAGAAATCGGTGATCAACAAACGGAAGCAGAACGAAAACTAAATGAATTGTTGGTTCAAATTCCAAATTTACCGCACGAAAGTGTTCCAACCGGAAAACACGCTGAAGATAATTTGATTGAAAGGACTGGTGGCGAAATGCCAACGTTGCCAGCAGATGCTGTTCCGCATTGGGATTTGGCCAAAAAATATGATTTAATTGACTTCGAGTTGGGCGTAAAAATTTCAGGTGCAGGTTTTCCGGTTTATAAGGGAAAAGGTGCACGTTTGCAGCGTGCTTTAATCAATTTTTTCCTTGATAACGCGCGTGAAGCCGGTTATCTGGAAATTCAACCACCGTATGTGGTGAATGCGGCTTCCGGCTACGGAACCGGACAATTGCCCGACAAAGAAGGACAAATGTATCATTGCGATTTGGATGATTTGTATTTAATCCCGACGGCTGAAGTTCCTGTTACCAATATTTATCGTGATGTGATTTTGAACGAAAGTGAGCTGCCAATTAAAAACACAGCATATTCGGCTTGTTTTCGTCGTGAAGCCGGTTCGTATGGTAAAGATGTCCGTGGGTTGAATCGTTTACACCAGTTTGACAAAGTGGAAATTGTTCAAATTCAACATCCGGATAAATCGTACGAAACATTGACTGAAATGGTAAATTACGTCCAAACACTTGTTGAAAAACTGGAATTGCCTTGGCGTATTCTTCGTCTTTGCGGTGGAGATATGAGTTTCACTTCGGCATTGACATTTGACTTTGAAGTTTATTCAGCTGCTCAGGAACGCTGGCTGGAAGTAAGTTCAGTTTCGAATTTTGAAAGTTATCAGGCCAACCGGTTGAAATGCCGTTTCAAAGGTGGTGATAAAAAACCTCAGCTCTGTCACACATTGAACGGAAGTGCCATGGCTTTGCCAAGAATTGTAGCGGCGCTGTTAGAAAATAATCAGACTTCGGAAGGAATTCGCATTCCAAAAGCATTGATTCCGTATACCGGATTTGAAATGATTGATTAAATTTTAAAATTACATAAAAAATAGGGGCAAGTTGAAAGATTTGTCCCTATTCTGTTTTTGGCAGTTTCGTTTTCTTCACCTTGCTTTCATTTTTGGCAATAAAATCTTTCCATCCGGTATAGGCTTTTTCGGAAGTTGGTCTTCCTAGCTGAAGAAAATGACAATATGCAGCTGCTAGCCCATCAGTGGCATCGAGTTGAGGTAACATTTGATCTTGCGGAATACTCAGATAACGGCGAAGCATATCGGCAACCTGCTCTTTGGAAGCGCTACCGCTGCCTGTTATTGCCATTTTAATTTTCAACGGTGCGTATTCGGTTATCGGAATATCGCGATACAGTGCAGCTGACATGGCAACACCTTGTGCGCGACCGAGTTTCAACATGGATTGTACATTTTTGCCAAAAAATGGTGCTTCAATAGCCAAATGGTCCGGGTGAAATTCATCAATCAGAGATAAGGTTCGCGCAAAAATCCGTTGCAATTTCAGGTAATGATCGGTATATTTTTTTAAGTCCAAAACACCCATAGCCAGCATTTCAGTCTTATTTCCAATGACTTTCAAAATGCCGTAACCCATTATGGTGGTTCCAGGGTCAATTCCTAATATGATGTGTTCCTTCACCATTTTATTCAACCAATTCTAACACAGTGGTGAAAAACAAAACTTCGGTTCCAAAGTTTTGGGAGCAGTTTTGCTGAAACTCTGAGCTGTACTGCTGATTCCATTGTTTCAGTGTTCGCATATCGTTTGTGTGAAACTGAACCGAAAAAGAAGTTCCATCTTCTTTATCGCTCGTAATAATTCGAGCCACCTGCGGATGCGTGAAATAAGTTGAATCGAGCATGAAAGGAATATGCTCCTCGCGAACCCATTTCAGCCACGAACCGTGTACTTTGTCTGAAACGAGGAAAGTTATGTTGAAAATTAGCATTTATACGGCTTTTGTTGATAAAATTTCAAAGCAAAAGTAGTCATAATTTCCAAAACTTCTTTATCTTTGCACTGCAAATTCAAAATCAAGCCGGGGGTTTAGCTCATCTGGCTAGAGCGCGACACTGGCAGTGTCGAGGTGACCGGTTCGAGTC
>CAIYTJ010000372.1 GCA_903929065.1 uncultured Bacteroidales bacterium
GATAAGCACTACCTTCGTTTCCGTTCTCGTAAAGCAATAATTTTACCTGAGAAGCAGTTGGTGCCCAAACTCTGAATCTGGATTCCTGAGCTGAATATGTTAGTTCCAGATCATTTCCTTCATAAACTGGATATTCATTGAAGTTTGCGTATTTCTGATTTGAATTACAAGCGCTTAGCATTCCGGCCATTAGAAATAAAATTAAATAATTCTTTTTCATACAAATTTTAAAATGATTAATGTCTTGCAAAAATAGTAGCTTCATGCTGATAAAAGGCAACGATAATTTAATTTCCTTAATAAACAGCTTGCAATCGTTTCCGAATTATCTAGTTATTCCATTTCTTTTCAACAATGCATCAATGGTCGGTTCCTGTCCACGGAAACGTTTGTAAAGTGTCATTGGATGTTCACTTCCACCTTTTTCCAGAATTTCTTTTCGGAATGAAGCGGCTGTTTTTTTATCAAAAATTCCATTTTTCTCAAATACTGAGAATGCATCGGCGTCCAGTACTTCAGCCCATTTATAGCTGTAATAACCCGCTGCGTAGCCGCCGGCAAAAATATGACTGAATGTTGGACTCATACAAGTTCCCTGAATCACCGGTAAAACCTGTGTCGAAGCCATTGCCTGCTTTTCATAATTAATTACATCGCCATCGAATGGTTTTTCAATGGTATGCCATGACATGTCGAGATAGCCAAAACTTAACTGGCGCAAACACAAATAGGCAATATTGAAATTCTCTGAATCTTTAATTTTCTGGATTAATTCAGCCGGAATTTTTTCACCGGTTTTATAATGAACTGCAAAACCATCCAAAAATTCTTTTTCGGAGGCCCAGTTTTCCATAATTTGGGATGGAAGTTCTACAAAATCACGATAAACAGCTGTTCCAGAAAGCGATTCATAAGTACATCTGGTAAGCATTCCGTGCAACGAATGTCCAAATTCATGTAGGAAAGTTTTCAATTCGTCATACGTGAGCAAAGCCGGTTTTGTTTCAGTTGCACGGGTAAAATTCATAACCAATGTAATTTGCGGACGGCTGTCGATTTTTCCTTCCATCCATTGAGCTTTGAAATCGCTCATCCATGCTCCGGCACGTTTACCGTCACGCGGATGAAAATCAGTATAAAGAACAGCAAGGAAATTACCTTTTTCGTCAGTCACGTCAAATGCTTCAACTTCCGGATTATAAACCTGAATCTTAGTATTTTTAGTGAATTTAATTCCATACAAACGTGTTGCCAGTCCAAAAACTCCTTTTTTCACATTTTCAAGTTCGAAATATGGTTTCAACATTTCGTCGTTTATGGCAAACTTTTCATCTTTCAGTTTTTCAGAATAATAGGTCCAATCCCACGGTTGAATCTTGAAGTAAGCACCTTTTTTATCAGCAAAAGCCTGAACTTCTGCATATTCTTTTTCTGCTTCCGGTTTATAAGCTGCCAATAATTTGTCCAATAAATCATATACTTTGGATTTATTTTCAGCCATACGGTCAACCAATTCATAATCAGCATACGATTTATAACCAAGCAAATTGGCAATTTTCAAACGGGTATTTGCAATTTTACGAACGTTTTCACGGTTATCGAATTCGCCTCCTAACATACATTTGGTGGCATTTGCCATGTATAATTCGCGGCGTAAATCGCGGTTATCAGCATATTTCATAAACGGAACATAACAGGTTGCTTTCAAATTAAGCATCCAGCCTGTTTTTCCGGCTTTCTTGGCATTCGAAGCCAGCATATCCATAAAATCTGCAGGCAAACCAGTCAATAATGATTTATCGGTAATGAGCAAATTGTATTTGTTGGTTTCTTTTAAAACGTTTTGACCGTATTGCAAAGTCAACAGATTCAGTTCCTTGGATAATTCGCGATAAATGGCTTTATCTTTTTCTGAAAGATTAGCACCATTGCGGGCAAAACCTTCATAAGTGTCTTTTAAAAGCATCTGTTGCTCGGGCGTAAGTTTTAGTTTGTCTTTTTGATCCCAAACCGCTTTAATTCTGGCAAATAGTTTTTCATTCAGGCGAATTGAATTCGAATGTTCGGTAGTAAGCGGTGAAATTTTTTCGGCAATTGCCTGCAAATCGTCATTTGTTTCCGAACCCAGCAAATTATGGAACGGAGAGCTAACTTTGGTCAATAAAGAACCTGATTTTTCAAGAGCCACAATTGTATTTTCAAAAGTTGGAGCCTGTGGATTATTTACAATGGCATCAATCTCCGCCGAATGCTGTTTCATAGCTTCCTGAAAAGCCGGTAGATAATGTTCGGTTTTAATTTCGTTGAAAGGAATGGTCTGATGCGGAGTTTTATACGTTTCAAAGAACGGATTTCCGGCCAAGAC
>CAIYTJ010000373.1 GCA_903929065.1 uncultured Bacteroidales bacterium
AACGAAGGGGTTTTTGTAAACGGCATGCTCAGTGCTGCCCGTACAGGGACAAGCAATTACACCGTATATGTAAACCCTTATACAGTGATAAACAATGGCGGACAAATGAGCAAGCATATTTACATGGGCGGACAGCGAATACTCTCCAAACTATGTGATGCCGGTTCAATGCCAGACCCTACTAAAGATACTACGGCTTGTGCTAAAAGTTTCACAGCCAAATATGCCGACTTGACAGCAAGGGTAAAAACAAGATACGATTCATTGGGCGTGGTTTACAATGGCAAAGACAATGCCGGTATCGGATTTTATAAAGCTGCAACAGGAAACACCGCCCCGAGTTTGTATTATTATCACTCCGACCACTTGGGAAGTGCTTCCTTGATTACTGATGGTGCAGGGCATTTAAACCAGCACTTAGCTTATATGCCGAATGGAGAAGTATTTATAAACCAACGTGCCACTACGTTTGACAGTAGGTATAAATTTAGCGGTAAGGAAATGGATGAGGAAACTGGGCTTTATTATTTTAGTCAAAGGTATTTAGATCCGAAGTATGTGGTGTTTACGGGTTCTGACCAGCTTCGAGAAAAGTACCCAAATATGGGTAGCTATGTTTACTGTGCGGATAATCCATTGAAATTTGTAGATCCAGATGGAAGAGCTTGGAAGCCAACTAAAAATCAAAATACTGGAGAACAGACTGGCTATCAATGGATACCTGAGAACCAATCACATAATAAGGATGGTAGTTTGAAAACAGGTCTTTATGCCCAAGCTATATTTTTTAGCGAAAATGGCACCTACGATTCCAATTCAAATCGTAATTTAGGCTCTTCTACAGCTTATGTTTATTTAGCTGATGGAACAACTACAACTTTTGATGCTTGTACCCATCCTTCTGATCCAGATAATGCAGCAACAGTACCAGCGGGTTTATTTGAAGCAAAAGTTGGTACTCATACTGGCAAGACAAGTAGTTACACAGCATTAAGAATGAGTGATGTTGGAACAACAAACTTTTATGAGAGTCGAATTGAACTTGGAGTAGAAAATCCTGCATATGATGATGGTAGAACCTATGCTTCTGGTGTAAACACACATAAAGCAGGAAAAAATGAGGGTACAGGTAGTCCAGGCTCAATTGTATCTTCAGGTTGCTTTTTAATTTCAAAAAATGATTGGGATAACTTTATTGGCATATTTAATACTTCCAGTCAGCGTAATAATGTAATAAGCGTAACTATGTCAAGGACAATGGCACAACCTACAAATACAAATGTTATGTTACGAGTCCCCATGGGTTCTATACCATCTGAATTAATGCAAAGACCTGATGCAACACGAGTAGCAATACCATATAGGAGATAAATGTTATGAGAAGAAAGTTATTATGGACAACCATTTTGCTCATTACGGTTTTGTCTCCTGTAAAACCTCAAAATGACAAACAACCAGAGATTAATAAATTTGATCAGAATGGTTTAAAAACTGGATTTTGGGTGGAAAATAGGAAATATAATATTGAGGAAGTCTATTATATGAAGGGAATGAGGCAGGGTGTATATAAATTATATAATAAACGAACAGGAAAATTGAATTTTTTTGGTGAATATAATCGAAATACTAAATTTGGCACAACATGGTATACTTTTGATGAGGATGGATGTTTTCTACTTTGGAAAGAAAACAACATAGATAAAAATACTCAACAAGCAAAGAATGGTGATGGCTCTTATGGTGGTGTTTTTGATTATCGTTCAAATGTAGTAATGTTCTACCCTAATGGTGAAATTGAAGAAGAAGGCATCTGGATGTATGATGATTTTCAATCAGATGAATCTGAATCAATTGGAGTACATCTCTTTTTTGATTTAGAAGGCAATAAAACATCAACATCAAACACGTGGGGTTTTGTTAGGCGTAGTGATGGTTTGAAAATACATTTTTATAGTAAGAACAATAAACTCAAAGAGAAGTTACCTAATGAATTTATTAATCAAACAGATAAAAATGGTCTTAGATATGGTTTATGGAAAGATGATCATAAAGGAATTCTATCCTATTATAAGAACGGCAAGCTCAATGGTGTTTATCGGGTATTTTCAAAAACGACAGGCAAACTGTCATGTTTTGGAGAATACACTACTGGCATCAGAACTGGGAACTGGTTTTATTTTAATGAGAAGAGTCAACTGGTTATGACAGAAAAGAACATATCAGTTAACACGGATAAAACAAAAAAAAACGATGGAAAAGAATTTATTCCAAAGTTTAAATCTTATGTAATAATCTACTATACAAATGGCAATATAAAAGAAGAAGGAACTGCTTTGTATGAAGAAGATATTGAAATAGATTTCTTGAAAACAGGTGTTTGGAAATATTTTGACAGCAATGGAAATATTTTAAAACAAAAAAAAGAGCGTTAAAGTGGTAAGGTAATCTTATGTGGGTAATGCTTCAGAAGTGTTGATGCAGAAGTAACATACTGAAAGTCAATAATAACAATTTAATGATGGACAAGAAAAGCAGGTGGTTTCATCTGCTTTACTTTAGTCTGAATCAGAATTTCCAGAATTATTCAATTTTCGGAATTCTGGTTATTCTATAATTCTGAAAATTCTGATTCTGACAACTACTGGTACGATGCAGCTGGAGAGCGCACCGTGAAAGAAAGCGGCGATAACGAAGGGGTTTTTGTAAACGGCATGCTCAGTGCTGCCCGTACAGGGACAAGCAATTACACCGTATATGTAAACCCTTATACAGTGATAAACAATGGCGGACAAATGAGCAAGCATATTTACATGGGCGGACAGCGAATA
>CAIYTJ010000374.1 GCA_903929065.1 uncultured Bacteroidales bacterium
ACTGGTCTGTAAATTGCACCAATATTTAAATTAAAGCCAGTACCAGTTGTTGTAAGGGAATTACTTAATGTCATTCCGCCGCCACCGCCAAAGTTTTCTTTGTATTGACTACTCATCATATAATCAACAGATTGTAAATTTGCATTAACACCAAAAAACAATTCATTGCTGAAATTTCCTGCCCAACCAATTGAATACTCATTAATTGAACCACTTTCCTGAATATTGTAAGTAGGTTGTATTAATTCTCCTTGATTTAGCAAAGATGACCAGGAACTTGCGTTAGTTGTTGGATTGACTGTTTCATTAATAAGATAGCCCTGATAACCAACAACTGAAATCCAGGGTACATTTACATTGTTATAAGGATCATTATCAATGCTTAAATCTGAACTTTTAATATTCCCTGTAAAATAACCTATATATTTTGTGATTGATGAACCCATATCACCACTCTTAATTGTCGAATTTCTATCAAAACTTTTGAGTTTATTGAATGAGAATGACCAGTTTGAACTCAACAATCCAGTGTTTTCAGTTTGACTTCTATAAGTTGGCGTGGCTTTTATGTATGAAAAATTATTAAAAGAAATCCCTGTCAAATTATCTGAACTCTTCACATTATTCCATGAAGTATTGCTGTTTTGCATCAAACTATTTAGCGTAGTTGTCATTTCAGATGATCTGTAAATTCCGAGTCCTGCAGGATTATCTTTTATTGCTGAAGCGTCGCCTCCTAAAGCACCAAAAGCACCAGCCATACTCATATATCTGGCTGTACCATTTAAATCGGGTTGTACTAATTTAAGTGCATCAAATTCAGTTTGCGCCATTAAAAATGTACAATTTATAAGTACTGCAATAGCCAATATGTTCTTTTTCATGATTGTTACAAGTTAATTTGTTTGAAACCTCAATTTCATTTTCTATTCAGAATTTATCTTCTTCCACCTCCGCCGGAACCACTAGAACTACTACGTCCTCCGCCACCTGAGCTACTACTCCCTGAACTTGAACTGCTACTTGAAGAACTTCCACCTGTGGAATAAGATGGACTGCTGCTTCGCGTGCCACTTGACGAACTTCCAGTAGAATAAGTACTGCGTGAAGGAGTATAGCTTGCATTTCCACCACCACTTGAAGTAGTAGATCTGGTTACTGTTGAGCTGGACCCTCTGAATGAAGAATTTCCTGAATTATCAGTTCTCGGCGTATAATTTCCTGTTGGTATATTGTTCGTTGTAGTGGTATATGTTCTTGGACGTGTGTTAATACTTGTACTAGTTCTATTAGTATTTACACCATTTCCATTTTGATTGATATTAACCGTACGGTTTGTTGAATTTCTGACAATTCCAATACCATTTACCGGATTCGAAACAGTGCGTGAATTTAAATTTAAACTTGTCCGTGTCGAAGTTCCGTTGGCTGCATTTGTTGCTCTCCCATTAACTACCGTGTATGGATTTCTTGACTGATTTGAATTGTAACCACCTCCAATTACTGTAGAATTCGAACCTTCTGTTCTAGTTCCACCCAATCTTGTTGAGGCGTTAGTATTGTTTGCAGTAGCACGTCTTGTACCTTCGTTATAATTTTTATTTCTATTGGAATATCCATTCCAATAACCTCCGTAACCATAATAATTCCCATAATATCCTCCATAACCACCATAATAATATGGATCCCAATAATTTCCATATCCGTACATTCCTCCATATCCATAGAATCCATCGTATCCCCAAGGATCATAAAATCCTCCGAATCCTGAGTAAAATGGAGAATGCCAGCCAAATCCAAAACCGCCATTATAACCCCAGAAGCCATATTCATAATTCCACCAGTAAGGGTTTGTCCAGGTTGGAGTTACATATGCATAAGAACCATCCACGTAAACATTCCAGTCATAATTGTTAAGGAATAAAGCGTCATTGTATCTGGGATCGCCAATAAAAATTGTGTATTTCGGATTGTGAAAACGGCGAATCCTTTCAGCGTATTCCATATCAGATTCACTTCCGTTAAAACCATTCACGTAATATCCATGTTCTCTGTTTGGATTTAAACTATCAATTAGATTTTCAGCAACATTTTCGGAAACATAAATTGTGTCGTGAACAATAACCGGATTGGTTTTTCCATCCCAATTTGAAATATTAAAATCACTTGAAAAATGGTTTGATTTCTCATCGGAAGCCTGACCAACTACAAATACAGTGTCGCGTATTATAGTTGGTGTTTTAATATTACGTTCTTTATATACTATTTCCTGTGCACCATTTTTGTAATTTGGCCGTTGATTGATTCTTGGAGACTGATTTTTATCAGCTTGTGAAGTCGTTTTGGAATTTCCGGTAATGAAATAAACGTCATCAATTATAACATTTTGATTTTGACTTATAGCGACAAAAGGAATTGCCAAAGTCAATAAACTGAAAAATGTGAATCGTTTCATGATAGTATCTCCTATATTTTAGTCTTTTAGGGACAGTTTTTTGATTTGAATATTCAACAAGAATCGTGCCACCGGGTAGCTATTACAGAAAATCGTTGGTTAATAAATGAATATCAATATATCATTCAATTTGAACAAAAAATTTATACTTTTGCAGCTGAAATTTGTTTATTAGACAATAAACCAGACAGAATGTTTAAATACAGCCCTGTTTTTTAAATTTCAACAACTTTTGATGAATTATTATTAACTATAAACAACGCATATGAACTATTTAGAAGTAAATTTTATTATTGAACCGTACGAAGAATATATTTCAGATTTGTTAGCTTCAGAACTTGGAGAAATGGGTTTTGATAGTTTTGTGCCGGGTGATGA
>CAIYTJ010000375.1 GCA_903929065.1 uncultured Bacteroidales bacterium
GACCAGCTCTGGATCCTTTTTTGTATTTCCAATTTGGGTTGAAAAAATTTGCACCAAAATATCCCTTCCTTTCGCCGTTACACGGCTTTGGATCAGCTTATTTCCATCATTTGCTACCATCATTTCGCCGTTACACGGCTCAGACCGATACAGGGAATGCCTTTCTACAGAAATCTCAGGTGCATCGCACCGTCAATATGGTAGACCTGAAGAGTGGATGGAACACCTAAGCCGCATCGCGGCGAAATTATAGTAAGGAATAGTTATTGCCTTCCCGGAAAGTCTCCTTCGAAAGGTGCGGCAACATTGTCTGAATATAATTAACATAAAATATTAACCTGTCGACGCTAAATGCCAGTGAAGTTTGCATTTACAACATTATGATAATTAGATTATTAATATCAATCACCCTCAATTTTTAACTAAATTTAGGGGTTACCTTTTATCGTTTTTGGGTATTAAGGAATGAACCCGAAACCTTCATCAGGTAGTAACTTTTTCACCTGAATTTTTTAAGAATTTTCCTGATTTGAGATCGGCAAAACCGATTATGCTGAATCAGAAAGAATCCTTACCAGGAAGAGAAAACTATTGCTTCGGCTGTTCGATAACCTTAAATACATCGCCAGTAAATATAAATTTAATTACTAATCCTGTAATTTTTAATGATGAAAAAGACAGAAAGATGGACATTGAAAGAGGTGGGTGATTCGGTAGAAGTACTGAATCAAAGAGAAGCAATCGGATTAAAAGGAGGTAGTCAAAACGGTGCTGCTGAATACTTCCTAATTTATGGAGTTCCGTTACCGCCAAATACTGGCTATAATATAGCGACAAATACCTGCTACAATTTGGGAACAGATAATCATGTTATAACAACTGCAGGGGGTGGTGGTAATACTACCACATATTCTGCACCATCTTGTCCCGCTTGCGTTGCTTTTGACAATTTTAATACAGGACAGCCAAGCCAAGATGTTAGTACGCCTGTAACAACGGAATTAGGTCAATATCTTGGTAAAACTTTACCTCACCAACTTGGCATCTGGGGGCATGATAATAGTAAGAAACAGTAATCAGCCTATAGGAAGACCTTAATACCATGCAAAATAAATTAATGACTGTGTTATTCAATTATTTTATTATGGTCTTCCTATTAATATTTTAATGATGAAATTTGAAACCTATCAAAATCTCAAACTAATTCTGATTATTGCAGTCATATTCGCTGCATCAATTCCTTTTTACTATTGCTTTTTGTTTTTCGTTCCACAATTGTTTGGATGCCAGCCGAAAGTAATATACGTCGCAATTGTATATGCGCTCGCGGATGTTGCTTACATACCATTAATTATTTATTTAAGCAGGAAGAAAGAAATACAGATTTCAAGAAAAGTTAATTTGCCTGGAATACAACTTGTTATGCTATTAGTTCTTCTTGCCATTTCCGGACTAATTATATTATTACCTTTTTACAATCCGGTAGATTATTTTACTCATCTCGTTGATAGAAGACTAAAAGTAGCAGTTTTCGATATTAGTCAATTGCAATTGAGATGGGGAATCAGTTTTTTTGGCTTCGCATTGATAAGCCCTGTTATTGAGGAGATCTTATGGCGGAAGCAAATCCAGGGACTGCTAATGAGAAATTTGTCCCCGTTCTGGTCAATTGTTTTGACTTCAGTATTATTTGCGTGTTGGCATTTGCGAATAAGCAATATTATAGCACTATTTGCTTGGAGCCTCCTGTTTGGTGTTGTTTATTACAAAACCAAATCAATGGTAGCTTCCATGATTCTTCATTCCTTCAATAATATACTAATCCTTTTGTTCAAGCATACATATGTTTACGGTACTCCATTGTACCTTGTTGAATATGTAACCGTGATAGCTGTTAGTGTCCTGGTTATTTATCTGATAATTAAAAACATAGAAAGATACACCGTAGTTAAAACACAAATTTCAGATGAAAACGCATCCTTGCCTCTGGACAATGGTGCCTAATAGAACAACTTTCACGTCCGATTGCTGCTGAAGGGATTACGTATTTTCTATTATATATCTTATATTCAAATATATCATACGAAAAAAATAAGATTAATGAGGAATTTCAAAAAGAAGTTCCGGAAGAAAATCTTAATGAAGGAATCTAAGGAATCACACAACAAATAAAATTGCTTCCCCATATTTGCAATTAGTAAGCCATAGTAAAGCATTCCAATGGAAAAGAACGCTAAGCGCAGTGGATTTTCGTCGCAGAAAATTGGACAGAATCCTTCGTTACCGCTTCGCCAAAACAAGGGGGAGGGAGGCTAATTGCCTTTGGAAAATTTGAATAAACATCCATAACCAATTGAATTCAGAGGTCCTTATTCTGTTGGGACCAGCTCTGGATCCTTTTTTGTATTTCCAATTTGGGTTGAAAAAATTTGCACCAAAATATCCCTTCCTTTCGCCGTTACACGGCTTTGGATCAGCTTATTTCCATCATTTGCTACCATCATTTCGCCGTTACACGGCTC
>CAIYTJ010000376.1 GCA_903929065.1 uncultured Bacteroidales bacterium
ATCAGTATGAAAAAATTAATTACAAAAATGAAAGATACCCTGATAATAACCAGTGTACTCTTTTTTTCTTTTTTTCTTTCAGGAAATGCTTTTGCACGCACAGTAACTTATTCCGGAGCTTCAACTAATTTTGTTACTATTGCAGGCTCAAATGTTACTGTAACTAGCAACGTTTCAAGTTCAGGTAAAACAATGAGTTGTATTAGCTCATCATCTGTTTCGTATCCATCGTTAAATGGTTCTACAATAAGTTTTAAAACGACACTCGATTTAAGTACAGAAAAAATTGACTCTGTTTTAATAGTTTGGATGTCAAACACAACCAATCAAACAATACCATATGTTTGGTCTGAAGCTGATATTGTTGCATCAAGTAGTATTGCAACATTAGTTAATGGTGGTATTAATCAAACATCTGCTATAGCTACCACGGGTACAACAAATTGCCCGGGAGAAAAGATAAAGTTTCCTGCTGGAAGTAAAGTCAAATCTTTTTTAATTCAAAGAATTATGAGTTATGCTCCAACAACAACATTAGGTACAACTTATCCATCTGTATCAATTAGATTAAACTCATCTGGGAGTCCCTATACTTCGACAGCAGGTACTACAAGTACAGCTTATGTGGGAAGTATAACACTTTATATATCATCTCTTTCTCCTGCCATCTCTTCTTTTACAGCCGGCGGTGTGACAGCCACTATTAATGAAACTTCTACACCAAAAACAATTACAGCAGTTTTACCTTATGGAACTAATATGACCTCAATAACTCCAACTGTTTCAGTAGGAGGAACAGCAACAGGTTATACCCCAACAGGTGCTCAGGATTTTTCAAACAGTGCCACAACTCCGGTAATTTATACTTCAACGGATGGAACTAATACAACCAATTATTCAGTAACATTAACGGCATCTCAAACTGCAAGTTCAGCAAAAGATCTTTCGGGTGTAACTATTGGTGGAAATACGCCTGCTTTCAATTCTGGCACAAATACATATAGTATCATTTTACCCAAATCAACAAGTTTAACTCAGGCAGTTTCGTTTACATTACCGATTGGTGCTTCAGCAGATTTTACTTCAGGAAATACGTATAATTTTAGTTCTCCACTTAGCATTACTGTTACTGCTCAGGATAATTCAACGAAGATATTTACGCTGCAGGCAATAAATGGTGTGGCAAATATTGCTTATGTTACGGTCGATGGGTTGGTTAATGCTGCCGATACTCAGGTTTACCCCGACTTACTTTCAAAAGGATATTATGTAAAACTGGTCAATGCTACAACATCAACGGATCTGACTCCGTTTTCAACATCAGACCTGGTTATTTTAACCGAATCTCCGGGTAGTACGTTAGCTTTTATTCCTACGATGGCAGGCCTAATCGGCACTAAACCATTTATCAATATGAAATCATTTGTTTATGGTAAAACCGGTTGGCCAACAGGTACAGGTGCAAACGGCACTCAGGATGTCGGAGCAAATGTATTGAACTGTTACCTGAATCACCCCATTTTTACCGGTGTTACCATATCAGGAAATACAGCATCCATCCTCGGAACAATCACTACAGGAAATGGTGTACAGGGTGTTACAACTCCCGGTGCAGGATCTATCATTGCAACCTTGCCTTCAGCAGCAACTGCTGCTTGTATTGTTGAACAAAACACTGTTCCAACAGCCAAATACTTATTACTGCCTATTTCTACAAACAATTACAATGCAGTGAATGCAAGTGGTTTAAAATTAGTTGAGAATGCAATCAGTTATTTGTTGGGAAGTTCGGTATATACACTTCCAAGTTTGCAAATATCTTCATTCACTGTGAATTCGGTAAGTGCAACTATTGACAACACTGCAAATACAATTACAGCATTCTTACCAATAGGGACTGATTTAACAACTATTCAGCCAGCCATAGTTTTGCAAGGAACAAATACTACCGTAAGTCCATTATCAGGCGCTATTACGGATTTCAGCAATTCATATACTACTCCGATAAATTATACTGTTTCTGATGGATGTAATAATTCAAAAGTTTATGCAGTTAAAGTAATGGTACAGGGCACAGGAGTTTCTCTGCCTACAATTTCCGGCGTTTCATTCGATGGACAAACCATTCGAAATGAGAATAATCAGGATTTGCAGGTGTTTGATGCAACCGGAAGAATGATTGCCGCTTCGAACCGGAATATAAATATGAGCAGCAATTCAAAAGGGATATATATAGTTAAGGGTGGTTTGGGAACCATAAAAATCGCAATTCTCAAATAGTTTTTTTATAGTAGTTTGGATTATAAAGTTTGATGAGGTGGAAGCGTGTAGTCGATGATGATTGCGCGCTTTCTTTCCTTTAAACAAATAATAAATCCGGATAATTCTTGAATGTTGACTTTAAAATTTAAATGCTGACGATGTAAGTTTTACTTAAACAACACACTTTATAAACCACTTTAAATTTAATCA
>CAIYTJ010000377.1 GCA_903929065.1 uncultured Bacteroidales bacterium
GGTAATGTATCAGATTTCGCATTACATAGATAAAAACCTGTAAATCAACAAAGGTTTGTAAAAGTAAATAAAGAATGGTGGGTATTTACTCACCATTTTTCTGTTTCTATAGATTTAAAATAAATATATATGAATGAAGCCTAGCTTTAGGGTCGGCATAGCATTATTGTTGCTGGGTTCGGCGAAGTCTCCAGGTTGTTGTAGCCTAAAAATTGCATTTAAATATACGTAAAATATAAAAATGCGAATTTGAAAAGCAACACCTACTAAAAAATAACACATATTTATCCTCAAATGTAGTTTTAATACGCATTTTGAAAGAATATAATTTGTAGTTTTGCATTCAACAATCAGCTTCTGTTAATGAAATGTGCACGTTGTATAAAAATGCAATCTAAACTTCACGTATTCTGCGTATTATTTTGCCTATCGTTGATCGGTTGTTCGCTCATGCCCAATGAGATTAAAACCGCCGAAAAGATAATGCAAACAAATCCCGATTCTGCATTGCATATTTTACAACACCTACCACCCAATCACACCTTTCTGGATGCAGACCGTGCCTTATATGGAATACTACTTTTTCAGGCCTTAGATAAAAACAATAAACCACTTCAACCTGATTCTGCCATAAATTTTTCTGTCAACTATTATCAACATACCAACGATAAACAGCATTTAGCGTTAGCTTATTATTATAAAGCAAGATTATTCAAAAGAGCTCAACGATTTGATGATGCAACCTTACTATATCTTAAAACGTTGGATTTAATCCAAAACAGCAAGGATTATAGCTTATTGGGAGAAATTTATTCTGATATGGGCGATATCTGTTCATTGCAAAAGGATTATACTGAATCTTTAAAAAAATATGAAATATCAATCAATTTTTATAAAAAAGGTGGGGATACTCTGGATGCATCTTACAAAGTCATTGATATAGCGAGAATGTATCGGTTTATGAAAGATTATACCAAAGCAAAGGCTTATTATAATCAATCACTTTCTCAAAGCACAGATTCTTTTTTGCATGGTCTTGCTTATCAGGAAATTGGTATAAATTTTTATTGGGCAAAACAATTTGATTCTGCAAGATATTTTTTGAATAAAAGTCTTTTATATCCGTACAAAGGTACAAATTATGCAATAAGGTGTTATAGTCTGTCAGATTTGTATTTTGATATAAATCAATACGATTCAGCATTATTTTATGCAAAAAAAGCTCTAAAATATCCATCAACATTTTTCAATCAACGGGACTGCTATCGCATATTAGCAAATACTAAATATAAACAGGGCGATTTTAAAAGTATGGCTGAATATATGAGTAAATATCAGGATTGTTCTGATTCAGTCCGAAAAATTGAAACTCAAACCAAAACATCAGTGTTGGAAGATTTACATCAAACAAACGGTACAGTCAACAAATCCAGAAAATTTTTGATTATACTGGGAATTGTAATTATTGCAATTACATTGCTTAGTTTTATTATAGTTTTCACCTTGCGGAATAGAACCCGAAAAAAACAACAACAATTAGAAAAAACGGAAGAAAAACTAACCGAAAAACAACTCTTTTTGAAGGATGGTCTGATTCAGAAAATAGAAGAACACAGATTGATACAAGCTGCAGCGTATAAAAAAGGTAATTTGATTGAACGCGAAGCCATTAATAAAGAAATTTTCAATACATCACTTCATTTGGATGACTGGGATGCTTTTAAAAAATTGATGAATAAAACCTTCAATAATCTGATCACTGAACTGGAAACGCGCGCCATGGAAATAAATCACAAAGAAATAACCTGGTGTTGCTTGTTTTTACTGGATATTCCAACCAACGACATGATAATTCTTCTGGATTGTCAACAACGGAGTTTATATCGAATGAAGAATCGCCTGACACAAAAACTTCACCTCTCTACTACCACTGAACTAGAACAGTTACTTCAAAATTTATCAGAAGATAAATAATTCAACTTTTCTGTGTTTTCTTAAATCCAATTGTCCAAAATCAATCATTATTTAACAATTTGAGTACGGCATTTTTCCCTTGTCGCACTTTTTTCTTATTGTCTTCATATAAAACGCTACAAATCAAGCCTATAAAAAATGGCTTGTCGCACTTTTTTTTGCCTCAAAATTTGCATTGTTGTTTTGTGGTGTATAACTTAGCACCTTGAAGAACCACCATTTTAGTGATTCAATAATTACTATGTTCAACTCTATAAAATTATTTTTATGAAAAAGTTTAAACTTTCAGGCATTGTTATTTCGTTATTTTGTGTTTTTGCTTTTCAAAATGTTTTCGCGGATAATGATGTACCATTAAGAAAAGATGATCCGGGTCCTGGAACTCAACCAAACATTATTACTCCTATGAGTAATATGACAAGATTCAAATCTTCTACGACAACTTCTTCTTTAAATTACATTCCTGTAAATGCAGACGTTGTTGGCTCGGAATTAATTGTTGATTTCGCTATATCGGTAGGAACAGCTTATGTTTCGGTGGTTGATAACAATGGAAATTTGGTTTATCAGACAGTCGTTGACACATTCAGTACATCGGAAGTGGTTATTCCTGTTGATGGAATGAGTTCCGGCAAGTACTCATTGAAAATTACGTATGGTTCAACCCATCTTATCGGAGATTTTCAATTGTAATTGAATTTATACGAGGCGGATTCGTTCCGCCTCGTTATTACTTTTATTAAAATTATTACTTTATAATTCAAAGGCTATATGAAAAAGATTTTAAACGTTAAATTGCAAAGAAACCCATTAACTCATAATCCATATGACTATAATGCTCATGTAGTCACAGTTGGAAATATCGGATTATCAGAGATAATCGATGAAATGATAAAGGAAGATAAAGAAATAAATAAGGAAACAGCATTCAAAATATTAAATGCGTTTAATAGCAAAGCGGCAGATTTGGTTATCTCGGGCTATAATGTAGATACTAATTTGGTAACATTAAGTCCAACGGTTAATGGTTCGTTCTATGGAGGAAAATTTAATCACGAACTAAGTTCAGTAGATATTTCGGTAAAATTTGGAACTGAATTAAACAAAGCGCTGATAAACAGCAATTTTCAACTTGTTGAAGTCGAAAATACTGATAATAAAGAATCAAATGAGCAAACAGAACAATTGTTGGATTCTTTTAATGATAATATTTCAACTGAAAGAAGACCCGGATATTCCAGTTCGTTGTTGAATCCGGAACGGGAACCTGCCTGTGGAATGGCATTCAGAAGATGGCTTTGCAATTCATAAAATACTCGATTAAATTTTTTAAAAATAAAAAATTTCAGGTTGGAAACACTTAACATAGCAGTTGAGTGTTTTTTTATATTCAAGTCGTTGTTGATGGTGTATATTTATACAATTGGAAATCAATTTGAGTTAATTTAAAAAATCACCTTTAAATCTGAAATTATATTTACCTAAGAAAGTTTGAATAATAAAAAGAGTAATAAAACCTAATAAAAGACATCTCACAGACACTACTATTTCATAACAAATATTGCATAATTATTGCAAAAAAGAAAATTTATGCAGGAATACGGAAAAATTTCTTTAATTGCTTTCATACTATAAAAATTTGTAGTACTTTTGTCGCGTGAAAAAAGGCTTTAGGGATAAAAGAGATAGAAAAACAAAATAACATCATTTAATTTTAAGAAAATGGCAAATTTAGATTTATCAAAGTATGGTATTTCGGGCAATTTCGAGATTGTTCACAATCCAACTTACGAAGAATTGTTTCAGGCAGAAATGAATCCTGCAAACGAAGGTTTTGAAAAAGGAGTTTTGACAACTACAGGTGCAGTATCTGTTGACACAGGTAAATTTACCGGTCGCTCACCTAAAGACAAATTTTTCGTAAAAGATGCAGTTACCGATGAACACCTTTGGTGGGATGGAACCATCAATCGCCCAACTACTCCTGAAGTATTCGAACACTGCAAAGGCCTCGTTACTAAACAACTTTCTACAGCAAAAACATTGTATGTAGTTGATACTTTCTGTGGAACAAACGAAGATACCCGTATGAAAGTACGTTTTATCATGGAAGTTGCCTGGCAGGCTCACTTTGTGACTAACATGTTTATCCGTCCTTCTCACTACGAACTGGCAAACTACGGTGAACCAGATTTTGTAACTTTGAATGGATCTAAGACTTCTAACCCTAACTGGAAAGAACAAGGTTTGAACTCTGAAGTATTTACATTGTTCAACCTGACTACTAAAATGCAGGTTATCGGTGGTACCTGGTACGGTGGTGAAATGAAAAAAGGTATTTTTGCATTGCAAAACTATTATTTGCCATTACGCGGAATCGCTTCTATGCACTGTTCGGCTAACGTAGGTGCAGAAGGTGATGTTGCTATCTTCTTCGGACTTTCAGGAACCGGTAAAACTACTTTGTCTGCTGATCCAAAACGTTACCTGATTGGTGATGACGAACACGGTTGGGACAATAATGGAGTATTCAACTACGAAGGTGGTTGTTATGCAAAAGTAATTGATTTGGAAAAAGATAAAGAACCTGATATCTGGAGAGCTATCCGCCGTGATGCTTTGTTGGAAAACGTTACTGTAGGTGCTGATGGTGTTGCTGATTATTCGGCTGCTGCTTCAAAAACCGAAAACACACGTGTTTCTTACCCAATTTACTTTATCAATAAAATCGTTTCTCCTTCACGTGCAGGACACGCTTCAAAAATTATTTATCTGTCAGCTGACGCATTTGGCGTATTGCCTCCGGTATCTATTTTGGACGAGAAATCAGCTCAATATCATTTTCTTTCAGGCTTTACTTCAAAATTAGCCGGAACAGAACGTGGTATCACTGAACCGGTTCCTTCTTTCTCTCCTGCATTTGGTGAGGCTTTCTTAACTTTGCACCCAACTATGTATGCAAAAACATTGATTGGAAAAGCTAAAGAACACAACGCTAAAGTTTATTTGGTAAACACAGGATGGAATGGTACAGGAAAACGTATTTCGTTGAAAAACACCCGTGCTATCATTGATGCTATCATCGACGGTTCTATCGAAAACGCTCCAACAGTACACGTACCAATTTTGAACTTAGTAGCTCCAACTGAATTGAACAATGTTGATGCAAATATCCTTGATCCACGTGATACTTATGCTGATGTTGCTGAATGGGAAACTAAAGCTAAATCGCTTGCTGCTAAATACATCAAAAACTTCGAACAATACTGTGACAATGACGATGCGAAAGCATTGATTCCTTCAGGTCCACAATTGTAAGAAGACAAAAGAACCAAGATTCAAGACTATATATAAAATGAGCTGTTCGATTAAATTCGAACAGCTCATTTTTACATTAAATATAATCGTCTTATTTTTTCTCCTTTCTGAAACAATTATCAAAAAAAAAAAACTGGTATTTGATGGAGTTTGTCCAATAATCCCAATTGTGTGCGCCGGGGCGTTCAATAAAATCATGATCGATATTCAGCGATATTAACCTGCGATGTAAGCTGGCATTAATTTGGTAAAAGAAATCTGATACTCCACAATCGATAATCATATCCAGTTCTTTGTTTTTTAGCGATTCAACCATATTTACTACCGAACGATTATTCCATTCTTCCGGACTTGTTTCGAAAGAACCAATTCGCTTAGCTAAATCAAATTTTTTCGTTGAAGTCCGTAAATCAACACCACCGCTCATGCTTCCGGCATGTGCAAAAAGTATTTTGTTTCGTATTGCAAGATACAAAGCGCCATGTCCACCCATACTTAATCCGGTAATAGCCCGGTTTTGTCTGTCAGGAATTGTGGCATAATGAGAATCGATAAACGGAAGTAAATCTTTGATAATAAACGATTCGTACTGGAATGTGGAATCAACCGGACTATCCAGATACCAGCTGCTGTAACCACCATCCGGACAAATAATAATGAATTGATGTTCGGTCGAATAAGTTTTAATTGCAGGAACTGTTTTCACCCATTTGGCATAATTGTCGCTGTAACCATGAAGTAAGTAAACAACCGGATAATGTTTTTTGCTGGAATAATTTTCAGGGACAATGACCACTGATTTTATTTCTTTTTTCATTTTGGTTGAAAAAACGGACACTGTATCGACCTGATTACGTGAAAATGTAAATTGTATAAGTAGAAGTAAGAAAAAAAGAATGTTAATCCGTTTCATTATTAAATATTTTATCTGATTGTTTAGCCACAAAAGTAATCAAAAATTCATTAAATCAAAAAGCCTGTACATGGCTTAATTTGTTGCTTTGTTGGTCAAATAACCCTACCTTTGCAACTCATTTTCCATTTTAAATACTTGTAAACAATTACAAAATGCCTAAACTTATTATTTTTGATCTTGACGGAACTTTATTGAACACCATTGAAGATTTGGCCAACAGTGTAAATTACGCTCTTCAATCTTATAATTTTCCAACTCATCCATTGGAAGCATATAATTTATTTATTGGAAACGGGGTAAATAAATTATTAGAAAGAGCTTTACCAGAAGATAAGCGTAATCCAGACTTCGTTTCCATGCTGAAGGTTGAATTTATAAAACATTATTTTGCACATGCCGAAGAGTTTACAAAACCCTATAACGGCATTTCCGAACTTCTTTCCAGGCTTCAGGCCGAAGGTTATCAATTGGGAGTTGCTTCCAACAAAGTGCATGATGCAACCGTTCAATTAGTTGATAAATTCTTTCCTGAGATTAAATTTACGGCAGTCTTCGGACAGCGCGAGGGCTATCCGGTAAAACCAAATCCGGGCATTCTGGAAGAAATAATTGAATTAGCTCAGGTTGAAAAAAGTGACGTATTGTATGTCGGTGATTCGGGAGTGGATGTAGCAACGGCTTATAATGCAAAAGTGCCATTTTCAGGCGTTTTATGGGGTTTTCGTCCCCGAAAGGAACTGGAGGAAGTCGGAGCAACACGGTTTGCAGAAACGACAGAAGAATTATATCGTTTAATCAGTCAATCGTTAATTTAAAATCACAAATAAAAAAGTTATGTTTAAAACAAATCAGTATTTCGATGGAAAAGTGGTTTCCATCGGATTGGAATCGGCAGAAGGAACTGCCACAGTAGGTGTAATGGCAGCCGGTGAATATGAATTCGGAACGGGATCTATTGAGGTAATGACCGTTATTTCCGGACAATTGACCATTCAACAGCAAGGTGAGACAGAATGGAAAACGTACAAAAAGTTTGAAAGTTTTGTGGTAGCCAAAGACGTGAAATTCAAGGTAAAATGTACCGAAGATACTCCATATCTTTGCTTGTATAAATAAGAGAGTTAGATAGAAAAAAGTTAAATATAAACTTTTTTCTATCTCTTTAAATCCAAATCAATAGTTCGTTGCGTCTAATTAGAAAACAATTATTATTTTTACACTTCAAAATTTTACGATTATGAAACGATTAGGATTATTTTTATTGGCTTTGACACTGTTTGTCGGAGCACAGGCAGCTGGAAATGTGAATATGGACAGCTTAAAAAATGCTATTATTGCCAACAGCAAAGAAATTCAGGAACAGAAGAAGGATTCAATGATGCTTTCGAAAATGTCTCCAAACCAACTTCTTGAAATTAAAAAAGGAGAACAGGAAGTTCAAAAACAAAAAATTGAAGCAGAAAGACATGCTGAAATGCCATTACCAGCCTTTATTATTTTTCTGATTTGCGCATTACCATTTCTGTTTGCCGGAACTATTATTGTAGTGAATGTGCGTTCCAAAAACACAGAATCGAAACGCAAGTACGACCTTTAC
>CAIYTJ010000378.1 GCA_903929065.1 uncultured Bacteroidales bacterium
AAATTTTTTATATTTTTTATTGACTATTACATTATAAAATCCTATAATAAAAAATGGTAAAGACAGAACATAAATGGTTCCAAAATAAGGAATAGCATTGTAAAGATTGCCATCAGATTGAACCACTATAATATTTAGTAGTCGGAGTAGGTTTTGTGGTAGCAGCTTTAATATATCAACAGAGAATAAATTAAAAATCACATTTATTCTATTACTCGACAATTTAGGAACGGTTATATTAAAGAGTTCCAATTGTGAAAGATTAAAATGATTGATAATTATAAATGAAATAACTGGAAGTGACACAATTAGAAAAACAGTTGAACTGATAAGAAAGTATTTTAAACTGATAAGTCTATTTTTAAGCAAATAAATTGATGCTATAATTATGAAAAGGGGGACAACTAAATATGAAGTTCCATAAGAGTATAAGCTTGTTGCGAAAACAAAAAAGGATAAAATAAAAAATTTCTTAGCTATTAATATCCCTTTAAATAGAAAGTAAAAAGCAATCAGGAATAATGTTGGAAAAATATTGGATTCAAGACCCCAGCGGGCAGCCATGATACTCCAGGGGCAAATTGATAATAGAGCGAGTGCAATAAGTGCCTTCTTTTTATTGAAAATTAATTTGAAGAGTAAATAAAAAATAATCAAAGAAACACAACTAAAGATCACATTGACTATCCTTGCTGAAAAAACATTTAATCCGAAAATTGAAATAAACGGCATTGACAAATATGCATACAGGGCATTCTGCCCACTGCCCCATGAAATGAAATGTATCGGAAATGAAATGCCATTTCTATCAAATCCGGTTTTAAGCAAGGAAAATGCTTCGTAACCTATTGATGCTTCGTCCTGGTTTAATCCTAGAGGTTTTTCTGTAAATCCAAGAATTCTTACAATAAATCCAATTGTCAGTAGAAAAAATAATATCTGATTCTCTCTTTTCGGGACTAATAGTTTATCAAATATGTTTTCTAAAGCCATAATTTAATTTATTACCATAATTTTAGTAATAGTGCTCTGTGTGCCATCTGCATTCGCACAAATGGCCAAATAGATACCTGTGCTTACTTTTCTTCCGTGAGAGTCCTTTCCATCCCATGTTGCCAAACTACCATTTGAAATGGTCTCACAAACAAGATTTCCATTAATATCTGTAATTTTTACCTGTGTATTTTCTACAAGTCCGGTTATGGTAATAATACCTGTATATCCTTGTCTGACAGGATTAGGATATGCATAAACATTTTCAAATGTTGTTCCAGCTTCACTGGCATCGCTTTGATATGAAACAATACCCTGTGAAGTTCCAAAAAACACTTCACCCGTAACAGGATTAATAGCAATTGACAAAATATCATTTGAAAGTAGTGGACTGTTAGTCATGGTGAAATGTTGAATAGTTTTCTGACCATTTTCCGACATTAAATAAACTCCGGAATTTTCAGTACCAATCCATTTACGGTTTGCACCATCAATTGCAATAGCTTTAACACGTTCATTTACCAATAAATAATCGGCTAAATTTGTGCTGTCTAACCTTGGAATTTTCACTCGTGAACAAGTATAATCAGCATTAAAAACATTATTCAAATTATTAAAGAGAAATGGTCCCATATCAGTGCCAACCCACATAACACCATTTTTATCTTGTGCCATTGTATAAACAACACTTGGATATACCGGAATGAGTTTGGTTTGGTTATTATTGTCAATTTCAGGATAAGTAAAAGTTGAAATAAATATTGATTTATCATCACTTTGATTTGTAATAGTTCCTCCATCATCAAAGATTGATAAACCAGGTGTATATCGAACTGAAGGTATCCATTTTTGATTTGGGTTTGTGGTTGAAATGAACACTTTACCAAGTGTTGGTTTTTGAATTGCAGAATTAATTATCTTCGCCCAAGTGCCATCATTTAAGAGAATTTTGACGGTTCCAACATTGTTTAACCACAAATTATTTTGTTTATCAAAGATAGCACCATCCATTCGGGTATAATTATACGGATCTGTTGTTGATGCAGTTTCCAATAAGCTGTTATTAGGAGTATACCATTTATAAAATAAATTATTCTTGAACTCATAAAGTCCAGTTCCGTATGATGTTACAAAAAAGTGCTTGTTGTCGGTGGGATCAATTGCAACATTCATTAAATCGGTAACTGCATGTTTTGTGGAGTCTTGAATTGATTTTGCATAGATATTGGACCATTGACCATTTTCATACATCATAATGTCACCTTCTCTTGAAAATTGTGACGCCCAGCGACCACCAGGAACAACAAACAGTTTTTGACCTGAAAAAGTCATATCCCAGGGTAGATTTACAGCAGGACCAGCAGGTTTATAAAAATTTATTAACGGAGTCTCATTACCTGATTGTTTATAAGAAATAATACCTAAATTATTAGCTGCAAACCAATATGTGTTGTTTTGAACATCAAGTTCGGCATCAGAAATCGTACCCAAACTCGAAATTGTTTTCATGTTAAATGAATTGTCAAATAAATACACAGATGAACCATCAAATATGTTCAGACAATTGTTTGATACATTAAAATTGGTTGCATTAATACTTGGTAGTAGTGGTACCCAAACATTATCACTGCCTTTTTTGTAAAGTTTATTAGCCCTTAAAAGTATGAGTTGTCCTGCAAAGGATGAAATTTTTTGCAGATCGCCTGTTCCCGGAAGTCCTGTTGCTATTGACCAGAATTCATAATTGACCAAATCAGACTGGCTAAATGATGCCTGGTAAAGCGAAGAAGTTGTTAATGCATATATAATTCCATTATTGACACACGTGCTCAATACTTTTACTTCTGATGCATTGGGTCCAATATAATATGTGTCAGCAATCTCTTTTTTTTGCATGTTTAAAACAATTATACCAAAATTGCATGAAAGGTATGCGTTATTTTGATAAAATTGAATCTGGTTTACATCTTTGGTTGAGCTCATTTGCTTATTATACAAATCAGGTAGATTATATACACCACCATTCGAAAGTAAATCGATATTGCCATTTGAATATACAATTAACAGTTGCTGGCTGGTTTGGTCATACTCAATTCGTGAAATTGTTGTGCCATTCAAGCCACTACTTTTACTGTAAAATTCCAAACCGCCATCTTGTTTGTCTACCGAAAATAAAGCTCCCTCACTCACTGCAAAAATTTTATTTGCGGACTGAGCAATTTGAGAAACATTATTGTATGCAAAATGTGTTCTCCATTTTCCCATGGCAAGTTGTGCGACAGAAAATTGAACTAATAATAAAGATAAAACTACAATAGAAATATATTTTTTCATATTAGAGATTTGCTTTTTTGTATGGTACTTTTTAATTTGAGACAGTCAACTATTTAAAACTAAAAAATGACGATTTTATTTTATTATTCTGAACTATCATTCATTAAACGCTATTATTATTTTAGATATTTTGTTAGTTTGTTTACAGCTAAAGCTCTGTGACTAATTTTATTTTTTTCTTCTGAACCAAGCTCAGCAAAACTCTCAGTAAAACCATCCGGAATAAAAATCGGATCATAACCAAAACCATTATTTCCTAACCGTTTAGAGGCGATTTGACCATCAATTCTGCCTTCAAAATAACTAATTTTGGTCGATTGGATTAATGCAATCACTGTTCGGAAACAAGCTTTTCGGTTGTGCTCATTTTTCATCATTTCAAGAACTTTGTTCATGTTTTTCTCGGCATCATGCTCTTCACCGGCAAATCTTGCTGAATATACTCCCGGTTCACCACCCAGTGCTTCGATTTCCAATCCGGTATCATCTGCAAAACAGTCCAATCCGAATTTATCATGAACATATTTTGCTTTTAATAGTGCATTTCCTTCTAAAGTATTGGCAGTTTCAGGAATCTCATCATAGCAATTCAGTTCTGCCAAACTTATAATTTTATATTCCGGTTCCAGAATTGCTTTGACCTCAGTCAATTTATGGGTATTGTTAGTGGCAAAAACCAGTTTTTTCATATATTGAACAAAATATTAAAAAGCATTCATCTGCAAAGATAAATAATTTTAGCAATAAAAATGGAGAATTTCTTTTCAAACTCATTTAATTTGAACTTTAAAATATTAAACCAGATAGCAGTTTTTTACTGCTCAATATAAGTTTTTGAAACAATAACAAAATTGCGATTGCCAAGTGTTTAATACAGTTATTTTGTTTAATTTTGCAAAACCTAATTTTGAATCAATAATCGTTATAATTTAAAACTTGAGAAAAAATGAAGAAAACTATTCTATTGTTCGTTTTGATTATTACTATAGGTGCTTTGAAGGCACAAGTCGACAACAAAACCATCGGACTTCGTCTTGGCAGCGGTTTTGGATACGGTGCCGAAATTTCTTATCAGCAACCTTTAAGTAAGACTAACCGGTTGGAATTGGACCTTGGATTAAACAGTTGGGGTTTCGGATTGAATGGTGTTTACCAGTGGGTTTGGGATTTATCAGAACTAGCCGATGGATTTAACTGGTATGCCGGAGTTGGAGCTGGAATCGGTTCTTATAACTTCAAATATAATACACTCCCCAACAATCCTTCAAATCTAAGTATAGGAGTTTTAGGACAAATTGGAATTGAATACAAATTTGAAATTCCACTTACATTATCGTTGGATTATCGTCCTGGATTGTATTTTCTGAATGGATTTAATTCATCCTATGATGGGATTTGTATTGCAGGGCGATATCGGTTTTAAATCATTTGTTTATCAATAAAAAAGCTGTTTCAAATCGAATTTGAAACAGCTTTTTCAATTATTGAAAATCAGATATTAAAAGATTTTCCAACCTAATGAAATCACAAAAGTGCTTGAAGGTAAATTGTTGAGAGTAATATTAGACAATTTAGTCTCGTATATATTTGGGATTAAATTGTAATGAACATCCAAGGCAAACATCAATACATCAACTCCGGCACCCACTTGTAACCCTACAGTAGCAGCTTTAAAATCTGATTGAAGTTTGTTGACATCAAAAGTTCCGGTAGTGTTTTGAAAATTTAATGTTGAACCGGCATTAAATTTAATGTCAGGACCTGCAAAGGCCCGAAGATTGAGAATTTTCAGATCCAGTAATTTTGCACCTAATAAAATGGGAACATCGACCGCATTAATATTGGCAACCTTATTAAGAGTCACACTTGCATTGTTATTAGTCACATCCTGAAATGTCAAATTATAATTTTTCTTTTGAATATTATACAGCAATTCAGGTTCCAGATAAATTGTTTTTCCTAAATAAATTCGGGCAAAAAGACCGGCATGAAAATCATTCCACAATTCATTTTGAACAGAATTTAAATTATAAGTGCCATTTGCAACAGAACCGATATTGCTGAATGTAAGCGAAGAATTATATCCCGCTTTAATTCCAAAATTTAGCTGTGCATACGTAACTGAAACTGTAAGCAGAAGTACTGCTGCGATAATTAACTTCTTCATAAATAATTAGTTTTAATTATTAAAAATAAATTATTGGTTGTTCTCTGAAAACGATAAATTCATTGATTTGTTGTAAAAGTATTTTAGAATGTTACCCACATTGGGTTATGAATCTTTATTTTTGTATTATCAAACTTAAAATCAACTTTGTCAGGAACTTTTATAACATACTCAGTATTATTTTTATTGGTCAGCTGACGGTCGCGAAGCCAGAAATTAAAATCTTTCAATTGCGCATAACTTATTCCATTTTGAGCAGCCCAAACTGTCCAGTCAGCAATCGCACCTTTTATTATAACATCTTTTGTACCAATAGTTTGATAAAACTGGTTCCTATCAATCTGATAACCGAAAACTTTCGGATTTTCCAAAAACTGTTTCATGGTTAAAAGCCTGAAAATATACCGGCTGGTTTCAGGATTTAGGTATAAATCAAAAGCTTCTTCAACTTGTTGATTTTCCTTTTCCTGAGAAATGCGCCCCATTCCGGCATTGTACGAAGCGGCCACCAACAACCAGTTTTTATATTTTGCATAAGCACTTTTGAAATAACGACAAGCCGCTGCTGTCGATTTTTCAATATGATAACGCTCGTCAACTTCATCATTTACTTCCAGCCCGAATTGCTGAGCTGTTTTGGGCATCAATTGCCACAAACCAACTGCCTGCACTGGCGAAGTGACTTTTAAATCGAGATTGCTTTCAATAACAGCGAGGTATTTGAAATCGTCCGGAATTCCGTTTTCTTTCAAAACCGGTTCGATAATTGGAAAATAACGGTTTGCCCGTTTAATAATAATCAAGCTCTGAGCGTGATTATAGGCGATAATAGTTTGTTCACGGTCAAAACGCTCCCGCATATCATATCTTTCAAGGGAAATTGATTGGCCTGCAAATTCGGTTTTTAATGGTATTGGAAACGAAATAATCGGTTCAATACTATATCCAATCTGAGAAAAACATCCGCACAAAATCAACAATAACGAAAACTTCTTCAACATAAATTTGTATTTTATTTGCTAAAAACAATCAATCTAAACACTGCAAAGATAAAGAATATGATGAAATTTTGTACTTAAATCAAAAAAAATCAAACTTTACATCCCTTTTTTAATAGGTAGAAGTTAAATTCATCTATCTTTGCACCTGGTATATATTTTGTAGCTTAATCAATAATTGAACCAAATTAAATTGAACCTTATGAGAAGAGCCATTTTTCCCGGAACTTTTGATCCTTTCACTATTGGGCATTACAGCATTGTACAGCGTGGTTTAGCTTTTTTTGATGAAATAGTGATCGGAATCGGACATAATCAATCCAAGCAAACTCTTTTCACCGTTGAAAAAAGGCTGGATTTGGTTCAACAGGCCTTTCAAAATGAACCTCGTGTCAAAATTGCTTCATACAATAGCCTGACAGTTGATTTTGCACTTTCGGTTAAGGCCGATTATATATTACGCGGTTTGCGTTCGGTTGGTGATTTTGAATATGAACGCACTGTGGCAGACGCGAATCGTAAACTAACAGGTATTGAAACTGTTATACTTTTCACAGAATCGGAATATTCATATATTTCGTCGACGGTTGTACGGGATTTGTATTCGTTTGGGAAAGATATTTCAACTTTTTTGCCGCCTAATGTAAAACTATAAATTTATCTAATTTGCTTATTATGAAAAGAATAATTCAATTATTAGTTTTGGTTTTTTGTTTAAATTCAGTTGCTTTCGGAGCCTCAACTCCCGAACAGCGGACTTTTCGAATCAGCAAAAATCTGACTATTTTCAATTCCGTGTTGCGTGAACTTGATTTATTTTACGTAGACACGCTTAATTACGATAAAACGGTGAAAACCACCATCGATAATATGCTCGAAAAGCTAGATCCTTACACGGTTTATCTTCCGGAAGAAGAAACTGATGACCTGACTTTTATGACTACCGGCGAATATGCGGGTATTGGAGCACTAATAATGAAAACCGGTAATGAAGTTTGCATTTCTGAACCTTATGAAGGTATGCCCGCACAGCGAAATGGACTTCGGGCCGGTGATATATTAATTGAGATTGATGGAAAGAAAGTAAATGGATTGTCGGTGAGCGATGTGAGTGCTTTGCTTAAAGGAACTCCCGGAACAATTATTAAATTGAAAAAAAAGCGACCGGGAGAAAAAAATGTACTTGAAAAATCGTTTATGCGCGAGAAAATTCAGGTAAATCCGGTTAAATATTTTGGTGTAATTGGTAACAAAGTAGGGTATGTAATGTTAAGTGAATTTACTGACCGTGCAGCGTTAGAAATGCGAAGTGCTATAAATCAAATGGTAAAAGATAATCAAATTGAATCGTTAGTACTTGATATCAGGAATAACGGCGGAGGTTTAATTGACGAAGCAGTAAAAATTGTCGGTTATTTTGTACCTAAAGGAACGAATGTGGTTACAACAAAAGGAAAAAACAGCGATGCCGATCGAACGTATAAAACTCCAACCGAACCCATTTTTCCACAAATGAAACTGGTGATTCTGGCTAACCGATCATCAGCTTCTGCATCCGAAATTGTTGCCGGTTCAATTCAGGATCTAGACCGTGGCGTTATTGTTGGCGAACGGACTTTTGGAAAAGGATTGGTACAAAATATCCGGCCGATTAGTTTTGGGGGGAATCTGAAAGTTACAACGGCTAAATATTATATACCAAGCGGACGTTGCATTCAGGCAATTGATTACAGCCACCGCAATGACGACGGCAGTGTTGGACATATACCAGATAGCCTTACACACGAATTCAAAACGAAAATTGGTCGCAAAGTACGAGACGGCGGTGGAATTGTGCCGGACACATTGACAAAAGATGAACGGAAACTGAATGTTGCCTATTATATTTTTGCCCAAAATCTGTATTTTGATTTTGCTACCCAATATGTTATAAAACATCCGACAATTGCTTCCCCGGCTGATTTTAAACTTTCGGAAGAAGATTATAAAACTTTCACTGATTATTTAATGACTAAAAAATTTACATATACCACACAAACCGAAAAATATTATACCGAATTGCTGGATATGGCTAAATATGAAGGTCTTGACACAAGGGCGAAAGACGAATTTACAGCACTGAAAGCCAAGTTGATGCCGGATATTTCAAAAAGTTTAGATGAAAATAAAGAAGAGATTTCTGAATTGCTAAGTTTGGAAATTATCAAACGATATTATTATCAAAAAGGTCAAATTCAGTATTCTCTCCGAACTGATAAGGATTTGAAGGTAGCTCTCGATTTATTGAAGCCCGTTGGAAAATACACTAAAATTTTGTCTGCCAACTGATTAAGGTTTAGTTGATAGGAAATTGTAGTAAAGGTGTTTTGTTTGATAGTATCAACAAAACACTTTTTTTTTGTAGAAATTGGCAAAATATTTCATTGAAACATAATTTCGGAAACTATAAAAATGTATCTTTGTTGCATAATAATCCGCCATGGATAAATTATTTTCCATACTTCACCCGGGTAGTTTTATTCCATCCTTTTTCACTACCCGGTTTTTAATCTTCAGGAAATTCCCGAAAAAATTTACATGATATTTTGTTTCAGAAGCTATTAAAAGCTGAAGTGATTTTAAATTTGAAAATTGAATCTTTAAAACAAAAACAATCATGAAAACAAAAACAATAGGACAACAATTGGGACGCAACTCGTGGGCTGAACCCTGGAAAATAAAAATGGTGGAACCAATTCACATGATTTCTCGTAATGAACGTGCCGTGGCATTGGAAAAGGCCGGGTTTAATACCTTTTTGATAAGGTCTGAAGAAGTATACATCGATTTACTGACTGACAGCGGCACCAACGCAATGAGCGATCGCCAATGGGCAGGAATGATGATGGGCGACGAAGCCTATGCCGGAAGCCGAAACTTTTATCATCTCGAAGAAGCTATTCAGGAATATTATGGTTACAAATATATTGTTCCAACTCATCAGGGGCGCGGAGCAGAGAATATCCTTTCTAAAATTGCCATTAATACCGGACAATTTGTGTGTGGAAACATGTATTTCACCACCACACGGCTGCATCAGGAACTTGCCGGAGGTATTTTTACCGATGTAATTATTGACGAAGCGCACGATGCGCAAAAAGAACATCCGTTTAAAGGGAATGTGGATTTGGCTAAAGTTCAGAAATTGATTGATACACACGGAGCTTCGAGCATTGCGTATGTTTGCCTTGCCGCCACAGTAAATATGGCAGGTGGACAACCCGTAAGTATGCAAAATGCCCGCGAACTTCACACACTTTGTAAGAAACATGGTATAAAGATATTTATGGATGCCACTCGCGCCGTAGAGAATGCATTTTTTATTCAGGAAAGGGAAGAAGGGTATGCTGATAAAACGTTGGCACAGATTCTGAAAGAATTTTGCAGTTATACCGACGGGGCTACCATGAGTGCCAAAAAAGATTCGCTGGCTAATATTGGCGGCTGGCTCGCTCTGAACGATCAGGATTTATTTGTTGAAGCGTGTAATCTGGTGGTTGTGTATGAAGGTTTGCAAACGTATGGCGGAATGGCCGGACGCGATATGGAAGTACTTTCGATCGGCATCAAAGAAAGTATTCAGGATGATTATATGCGCTCGCGGATTGGACAGGTTCGCTATCTGGGCGAATTGCTCATTGACTGGGGAATTCCGATTACACGACCGATTGGTGGTCATGCGGTTTTTCTGGATGCAAAGAAATTCTATGAACATATACCACAGGAAGAATTTCCCGCACAAACGCTGGCGGCGGATTTATACCTGGAATCCGGAGTGCGGTCGATGGAGCGCGGCATTGTGAGTGCTGGTCGTAAAAAGGAAACCGGTGAGAATTATCATCCAACGCTGGAACTGACTCGTCTGACTATTCCGCGAAGGGTTTATACTCAGGCGCATATGGATATTGTGGCGGAATCGGTAAAAAACCTATATGATGTGCGTGAACAAAAAAAAGGGTTGAAAATGGTCTATGAGCCTAAATATTTGCGCTTCTTTCAGGCGCGGTTTGAAAGACTATAAACAATTACTATTTATCATTTACTATTTACCAATTGTAGTGATAATCTGAGATTCAATCTTTAATACCTTACAGCAATGAAAAAGGAAATTGACGAAAGTATTTTAGAGAAAACGAAACATTGTAAACACAATTTTACTTGTTTGACGAATGAAGACCACTTCTGTATGCACATGAAAATCCACCGATGTGTATCGGGTCAATTTCTTTTTGCAGATTGTCCTGAAAATTTCTGTCATTACAAAATATACTTCGGGAATTTATCTACCTGCAATTGCCCCACGCGGGTTGAGTTATTTCTCAAGGGATAATTCTTTCTGCCTGAACTGAAGTGAAATAAAGAGGCCGCCTTATTACTAAGACGACCTCTTACTCACTAAACCTAATAAATAAAAAAATCAATCAATTGTGGTTGTGCGATTTTGAGTCCTGAAGCTGAGCCTGACGGATATGATTGCATGCCTGATCAATTTCAGTTTTAAATCTCTTATAGTCAATTTGTAATCCATTGATATACGTGCTGAATCCGACGCTTGATTTGGCAAAATGCACCGCATCTTCAATTTCTGCTTCTGTTGCTCCGTATAGTTTGGCCATTTCGGCATGGAAATACGAGCAATACGGGCAACGCAACGTTGCTGCTACTGCCGAACCAATTAATTCTCGATATTTAGCCGGAATGGCTGTATCCTGAACCTGAACACGATTGAAAAGCTGCCATTCCAGTTCAAGTGCTGAATCGGGCATTACTTTAAAAAAGGTGGGAACCAAACCCATCATTTGTTCAATTTCCCTGTAAATTTCCTGACGTTTCATGATGTTGAATTTTTAGTGATAAAGATTGTTGAAAATTAATGTTCTGTTGAAACAAACTATTATTACAATATATTATATCAAAAGCCGTATTTGACATTATTTATACTGAGGGGTTAATAATAAACAATCGTTTGAAATACAAATTATTAACTCTGAAAATAGAATTAAATTACTTGATATTGATGCTGATTATAATGTCCGTTTAAAATCATAAAACCTCAAAAAGCCTGTTGCCTTTTGAGGTTTTTGTAGAAGCAGAATCAGATTGCTTTCTTAGAGATAAAATATGCTTAAAAACATTACTGAACAGCTATCACTTTTCCACACCCTGCGTATTTCACTTCAACCGGTTCACCGGTAAAACCAACATTCCCAAACTCCACCGCCATACTTACCAACACAGTTACGTTTTCAGTCATTTCACCTACTTCTGCTTCTGGCATTTGAACACTCATGACGTGTTCAGGCAATATGGTTTGAGTGGAATGCCATTCGCCCGTAAGAGTTTGGCTGACACCATTCAGATTGAAAACCAATGGTTCATAATCATTTATTTCAGTATTGAAGATTGAGTCAGACACCGTACCGATTACCACTATCAGGCGGAAAAAAGGCAATCGTTGTATATTCAATAAATCGATATCGGTATTTATGCGCGGAACGGTAATAGTTGCCTGCAAATTTTCCCTGTTAAG
>CAIYTJ010000379.1 GCA_903929065.1 uncultured Bacteroidales bacterium
CACTCCTTTTGAAATTTCAATATCAAAAAGCGGATAAACATTAAATAAGTTCATAAAATCTAGGTTTTTTTAGTTCAAATTCCTTTTTGTCAACTATAATTTCAAAAATTTCGTTTTTGTGAAAATTGAGTTGCAAATGTAATTGAAAATTTAGATACACTCAAATAAAAACATATAAAAAAAATAATGTAATTTTACACCGATTTTATTCAAAAATACCATAAAACACAATTAACCGAATGGATAAACAAGTCACCATATTTTGCAAAAATACAAATTCGTATCACATTTACCCATTGGGAATTTCTCTGATTGAAATTTATCAGGATTTAAAAATTGAGTTGAAGTATCAGGTAATGGCGGCACGTGTAAATTATAAAGTTGAAGATCTGAACTTTATGGTTTATAAGCCAAAAGATATTGAATTTATTGATTTAAGTTCTCCTTCCGGTATGCGTGTTTATGTAAGAACTCTCAGTATGGTTTTGGCTAAAGCAGTTTCCGAACTTTATCCGGAAGCTATTCTTCGAATTGAACATCCGATTTCGAAAGGATATTATTGCCAATTGGACCATTTGGGAAAACCAATAGATAATGAGGTTATTAATCAAATTAAAAACCGGGTTCAGTTAATAATTTCGCAAGGCAAACGTATCATTTGCGAAGAAAAACAAACTAAAGAAGTAAAGAAACTATTTGTAAATCAGGCGAATCAGAAAGATAAAACTGCACTTTTTGACACGCTTGGAAATCCATATTTTCGTTTTTTCAGAATAGATGATTTTATTGATTATTATACTGGCGTTTTATTGCCTTCGACTGATTATTTGGGTTTGTTTGATTTGATTGAATATTATGATGGACTTCTGCTTCAGGTTCCAAGTCGCGAGAATCCGGTTGAAATTGAAGAAGTTGTACTATTTCCAAAGATGTTTGATATTTTCAAGGAATATGTTGGCTGGAATAAGATAATGAATTTGAATAATGTTGGCGATTTCAATATTGCTTGTCAGAATAACCAGTCATTCAATCTCATAAAAGTTTCCGAAGCTTTACACGAAAAGAAAGTTGCATCAATCGCCGATATGGTTTCCCAATCAGCTGAGAAAGTAAGATTTGTATTGGTTTCCGGTCCATCTTCTTCCGGCAAAACCACTTTTAGCAAACGTCTTTCGGTTCAATTAATTGTAAGTGGACTAAAACCGGTGGTGCTTTCTCTAGATAATTATTTCGTGAATCGGGACGAAACGCCACTTGACGAACATGGTGAATGGGATTTTGAGCATTTGCACGCACTCGATCTGGCTTTGTTCAATCAAAATTTAAAACAATTGCTTAACGGCGAGGAAATTGAAATTCCTTTTTTTAATTTTGAAGATGGGAAAAGGTATTATAAAGGAGAAAAACTGAGACTAAGTGAAGACAGTGTTTTGATTATGGAAGGAATTCATGCGTTGAATCCTGATTTAATTCCGGATATTCCGAGTGATACCACATTTAAAATCTATGTTTCGGCACTTACAACTATTTCAATTGATAATCACAACTGGATTCCAACCACCGATACACGATTGTTGAGAAGAATAATTCGAGATTACAAATTCCGGAATTATTCTGCCAGAGAAACAATCGCCCGTTGGCCCAGTGTGCGTCGTGGAGAAGAGAAATGGATCTTTCCTTTTCAGGAAAAAGCAGATGTAATGTTTAATTCAGCTCTTTTATTTGAGCTTGCAGTATTAAAAAAACATGCTGAACCAATATTAGCAGAAGTTCCAAAATATTGCGACGAATATACTGAGGCACATCGATTAATTAAATTTCTAAATTATTTTGTACCGATTCATGATCGCGAAATTCCACCAACTTCTTTATTGCGTGAATTTTTAGGTGGAAGCAGCTTTAGGTATTAATCACAAATTCATTCATTATCAGCGTAAACTTTGCTTCAATATTAAGTTGAAATCAGAAAAAAACTTTGTATTTTTGCACTGATAATTTTTTATTATAAGCAACTTAGCAATCCGGATGAAGAAAACACTATTTATATCCTTTTTCGTTATGCTCACTTTGGGTGGAACATATGCGCAAAGAGGTTTAATTAGACATCAACGTTCTTATAACACATACGGTGGTTATGGATTTTCTTTCAACGATTATTTGGGTTACAAATTATTCGATGGAACAATACCTGGAGTAATTGATATAAAAGCCTCTTTCGGTCCGTCATTCATTAATGGTGACACAAACGGCACACCGGTTTTCCCATCTTTCAGCTCTAATAATATGATTTCATTGCAAATGAATCATATTTTTCCCGGAAATATTGGATATGTCCTCTCCTATATGTATGGAACCTATACTGGCAATGACAGTTTAAACAGCATAAGAAATTATGCTTATAGGTCTGTAGTTTCTGAAATATCTATTCAGGCAAAATACTATATACTTGGTGGACCCTATGCTAACGATCCCACACATTCATTGTACATTTATGGTGGATTTGGAGTTGCTATTTCTAATGCAAAATCAACGAATAACAATACCAGCTTTGGGTCGTGGACAATTGACAATGTAACTTATAATGAAATTTACAAAGAAAAATCAACAGTACCTGTCTTTCCGTTGGGAATTGGCTATCAATATGCATTAACCGACAATATCTCTATTGGAGCAGAAATAAGCGGTCATTTAATATTAGGAGATTATATCGAAGGATTAAATCCGAAACCACCAATTTTATCCGGAAATAATATTGCCAATGATAATATAACACATTTTGCAATTACTTTGGCATTTAAATTATACAAAGGAAGAGATTAATCCAATAATTATTTCGTCACTATTTGGACAATTGTCCAG